>CAZHLC010000352.1:0-5221 GCA_964532545.1 uncultured Leptospiraceae bacterium
GAAACAGCACATCGCCTGGCCTGATAGAAAAGGTGTCAATCTGCAGGGTGCCCTTCATACCCTGGGTGCCCAGTTTTCTGAAGAATGTATCATGTTCAAAAAATGAAGCCTGGCCATCGCGATACAGTATCGCCTGAGGGTGTTCAGCGTTGATATAATAGATGATACCCGATTCTTCATCAATGAGACCAAGAAACAAAGAAATGAGCATTGAACCATCAAAGCTTTCAAAGATACGATGCAGCTCAATGAATGCGTTTTTAATCCACCGTTCGGGGTACTGGTTCTGCATAGCCTCTGTAAGCTTGGTACGTTCAATTATCGAAAGAAAAACTGAACCCAGCACCAGGGCCCCGCCAGCACCCTGAATTGATTTGCCCATGGCATCAGCATTCACTACCACAATATAATCTTTATTACGAAGCTGAATATTGTGGGCAATGTTCAGATCACCGCCCAGATCTTTCTGCCAGTGTCTGAAGGTGAATGATTTTTTCTGCTGGGTAAAGAAGTCGATATCATATGATTTGCTTTTAGCCTGGTTCACACCCAGGGGGCGCAGCAAAAGAGTGGTGAGAAAGTAGTCTCCGTCTTGGCGACTCTTGAGGGCCTGCACCTGTTCAAGAGTGGTCTGCAGTTCAGCGGTGCGCTCTTTGACCTTCTCTTCAAGTTGATCGGCATATTTCTGCAGGCGCATTCGGCCGGCCTTAATAGCTCTGGCCATGCGGTTAAACGACTTGGCCAGAAAGCCAATCTCGTCTTGTACCCTGACGCGCACCCGCGCATCGAGGTTACCCTGATTAACTTCTTTTAGACCATCGATCACTGAATCAAGAGGCCTGATTAAAGCCCCGTAGAAGAATAACCTGAAACCAAGCAAGATAAAAGCAAAGAGTGAGATGATAATCAGTGCCAGTTTAAAACCGGCAGGTTTAAGAAAACGGCGGTATTCGAGGTATGAGTATCCCATTTCACCCGCTTCTTCAGTCTGGGGGTTGTAGTAAATGAAGGCGGTATAGTGGTTAGGAACCTTTGAGTTCTCAATGTAGGTTTGGCCCCGGTACTGCCTGATACCCATAGGGGCGAAGCGGGCCAGGTAATGCAATAGCTCTTGCTGCGGGTCTTTGGCAGACTCTACTTTGACCCAGTTGATGGCGCCAATAAAATTGGGTAAATCGTTTTTCTGGCTGGCAGCCTTGGCTCTGGCCTTGCGCAGAAAATCTTTGCCATGAATAGAGCGAATAGCAATGCGCAGTTTGTTGATTTGCCTGTTCTCTGCTACCATGTTCAAGAGTTCAAGGCCAGTATTCGGTGCGCTGTCAATATCCATCAGATAACTGATCAGAGCCCGATAACAGCGAAAATATTCAGGGCTGCTTTTTAGAATAAAATCAAGATTGTTTTTAAGAGCTTCTTTGTTCTCAAGGGCCGCAATACGCGACCACAGTATGGTGTTAGCGATCTCTGTTTTGATCAATTCGGTATCAACGTCTTTAGTGGCGGCCTGCTCACCTTTGGCGAAGACAAGCTGTTTGTTACCCGCATTGTATTTATACCAGTAGCGAAAATCTTGAGAAGGTTGCCCCCGGCGCAGAATCATCTGGGCTTCTTGATTCTTTAACAGGTCATAGGTTTCATCTTTATCGCTGAGCCAGTAATAACTGATCATCTGCAGTGCTACCAGAATGGTGGCCAGACTGATCTTTACAATTTTACCCATGAAGGTGGTCGAATCACGGGTTGCATTAATGTAGACGATCACCATGGCAAAAAAACCAATTACATTGCAGAGAACGGTGGCTGTCTGGTAGATACTGCGATTTATCAGACCCTGTCGGCTCAGGGTGTTGAAGATACCGGGCACAACTGCTACGACGATAAAACCAAGCAGCAGGGCTGTTAAAGTAAGGCGTTCTTCTTTCGTAAAGATCACCTTGAGAATGCCAGTAACAATGGTGGCAAGTATGTAAAAGATGATAACAAAGCTGGCGATGCGAAAGGTTTCAAGGTCAGCACCTTCCCAATTATGGCCAGAGAAATTGTAAGTCAGGCCGGTCTGCATAAACAGATAGAGAAAGATACCCATGGCGACAATGGCTACGCCATATGCTGTTGAGATAATGGCAATTCTGATACGGCGGTTAAACATTTCATTAGGAAACGAATAGAAAATGGCGATCATATGAGCGCCAGTAAGCACCGCTGATAACAGATTGCTCCACCGTAGAATAGCTGTGGGCAGAAGATAGAGACCCGAGCCGAGAACGAAGGCCCCATGAAAAAGAGTCATATAGGCCAGGCCCAGCCCGAGATGCAGACTGGCCGCAGACATGCGTTTAATGGTCAGAAAAAAGACGCAGGTAAAACCGGTGAAAAGGGTCGCAATCAGCGACCCAATTACAAAATAGTTAGGAAATAATTCTAAAACCACCCAGAGTCTGGGTATGGGCTACTGCTTACTTGTCAAACGAATACTGAAAAAAAACTCAGCGTCGTCGGCGTTTACGCATTTTTTTCACCGCCTTATAGGCAGACTTATGAGCGTACTCTTTGTGCGCTTTTAAAATGAACTTTGCATATTCGACGTCAAGTTCATCCCATTTGGGGTGAATACGGCGCAGCTTTTTATGGTACTTAGAGATTTTGCGCACTAATTTCTTAATCTGTTTTGCATCGGCCTTTTTATGGGCCACAATAACTGAGGCAATTGAAATGGTTTCAATATCTTCTTGTAGCCAGCTGTAGATGCCCTTTTCAAGACGGGTCTTTTTATAGGGAAACTTACGCGAAGTCAACAATCGTTGGTAATCACCACCCAGAGAAATCAGGTTAAATTTATCACCCTGGTAGTTGATCTGGCTCAGGGGGGCACCGCCTACCAGCATAGAAACATCGCCTTGATCAGCCATCAGGGCTTCTATACCCTTTTCAGTAGAGACGTTGTCAAACTTCAGTTTACCTTTGAGGTTGAGCGCCTGAAAGATAATTTCTGCGGTTGCCTGGGTACCCGAGCCCTTTGAACCAATGAACACGATGGGCTCATCTAATTGGGCCAGCCCCTGCAGAGTCTGGGGTTTCATGCTCACCAGGTGAATCTCTTCGCGATAGAGGGGCAGAATGATCTTAACTTTTTTGCGTATTTTGTCATCGAGCAACTTTGAATGAGTGAAAACATCAAGCTGCGCCAGGCCCATATCGGCCTTACCTTTGGCGATGAGCTCGAGATTCTCAATACTTCCGGCGGTTTTAAGCACTTTTACTTTCATGCCGGGCAAACGATCAAGGCTCTTACCTATTTTGTAGTAGGTACCTTTTTCGCTACCGGTGGCAAAGCGTATGCTCTCTGCAAAGAGCAGGGTTGAAAAAGAAAATAATATAAAAGTAAAAAAGCTTAATCTCATACAAATTCAAATTCTGAAAGCGACTGAGCAGTCAACTCTTTTAGACGTCTAAGGTTAGTATAAGGTTCAACCTTCTGCGGGCAGAAAAGCTGCCGGATCTTTACGGCGTGACCAGTAAAAGGCCAGCGAAAGACCAGCGACGATGTGCCATATGCCCCACCAGGCAGCAATCATGGCCATACCGCCAAGCCCACCGAAGAAACTGAAGATCAGAGCAAGGCCCAGGCCTGAATTCTGAATACCAACTTCAATGGCTACGGCCCGGGCATCATATTTAGGTAATCGAAAGAGTCGAGCTGCATTGTAGCCCAGGCTTAAAGCCATGGCATTGTGAATCAGCACCACGAAGAAAATCACCTGAATGTATTCGATAAAGTTTTTGAAATTATTGGCAAAGGCCAGAGCGATAAAGGTCGAAAAAATCACAATTGAAGCATATTTAAAAGGTTTTTTCACCTTTTCTGCAAAGATAGGAAAGCGATGCGAAACCACCAGCCCCAGAAACAACGGAATGCCCAGAATGATCATCACCGTGGTGAACATCTCAAGCCCATCAACTTTGATTTCTTTCAGCAGGGGGGCTGTCGAAGGGTTTAACTTTCCCCATAATGAAACGTTAAACGGGGTCATAAAAATTGCCAGCGCAGTAGAGATGGCAGTCATACTTACAGAGAGGGCGGTATTTGACCCAGATAAGTAGGTCACAAAGTTCGATACATTGCCACCGGGGCAGGCGGCAACCATGATCATGCCCAGGGCAATTGAAGGTTGGGGATCTATAATCAGGGTGAGCCCGCAGGTGGCTGCGGGCAAAACCAGAAACTGAATAATCAGGCCGATGATGGGGCCCCGACCACTTTTGAAGACCTTCTTGAAGTCTTCAATTTTCATGTCGAGGGCCACCCCAAACATAATAATCGCAAGAATAGAATTTAAAATGTAAATGCCATCTTTTGACAGTTTCAGGGTGGCGTCATCGATATTCATTACAGCTTTTGTGCTCCTCTAATTAGCTTTCCGGGCATTGGGCCACATTCTTGACCATTCTCATATATCATCTGACCACTGCAGATGGTAGCGGCATAACCTTCGGCCTTTTGTACCAGTCTGCGGCTGCCAGCCGGCAGGTCATATACAATTTCTGGCTGCAAAAATCTGAGATTATCGTAATCAATCAGATTAACATCAGCCTTGTAACCCTCTTTTAGAATACCCCTGTCATACAGTCCATAAAATTCTGCAGTATCTCTGGTCTGTCTCTGAATCACATGCTCAAGAGGCATTAACGGGCCACGTTTACGGTCACGGGCCCAGTGGGTCAGCATAAAGGTAGGCATGCCACCGTCGCACACAGCGCCACAGTGAGCCCCACCATCAGAAAGGCCCATACGGGTCTGGGGGTGCATATGCAGGGTGTGCAGCAGCTCGAGGTTTTCATCGGCATAATTAAAAAGAGGAAAATACAGCATACTCTGGCCGTTATTTTGCATCATAAGATCATAGGCCACCTCAAGGGGGTTTTTACCACTTGTTTTGGCAATGGCGGCCACGCTGTTTTTGCCTTCGGGTTCATAGTCAATGCCACCGGCCAGGGTAAACATTTTGTGAAACGAGCGGGTTACAAAAGTTTCAAATTCGCCCACCTGCATGGGGGTATCATTTATGAGCCTTTGTTTAAACTCAGGGTCACGCAAACGTTTCATCTTTTCTTCATGGGGCAGGGCCGCAATAGAATGAAACAGGGGGTGCGCTGCAAAGGGGTGGGCGGTCAGCTGCCAATTCATCAAGATACCGATCGAGCGGCCCGCCACCTGGGCATA
>CAZHLC010000353.1:0-5218 GCA_964532545.1 uncultured Leptospiraceae bacterium
GGGCTCTTTCATACCATAGGGTATGAAGGCGCCGAATTGTTCATTCCACACCAGTACATCAAAGTGGGTTACGGCAAACAGACCGGCGATCAGCTCTTTGAGTTTAAGAATCAGCCCTGAGACCGACAGCATCAGAATCAGATTTGATTTGTATTGGTCAAGGTGATCACGAAACTCGCGGGGCACCCGTCGAAAGTAGCGGTCAATCTGGTGCTGGTACTGCCTGAAATAGAAAAAAAGCAGGTAGTAGAAGAAAACAATGGTTCCGATGGTGAAGCCGATGGGCAGATCAACATAATCAGATAACAGCAGATAGTTCAACAACGAGATGGGGGCAATAGGAATTGAACTGGCAATGAACCAGAACAGAGTTTTACGACCGAGTTCTTTGAATGTCCATAAATATCGGTGTGAGCCCAGATAAAACAGGGTTAACAGGCCCAGAATATCAGAGCCTACGGAGTACACTGGGTGATTGAAAGGGCGAAGAGTATAGAGGGCAAAGAAAAATAAAGCCATCAAGGCATAGCGGCCCCGGCCCCGCTGGGCCTCTTGTACCAGACTCTGCGATGAACGCTGCACCAGCATCATAAGATAGAGTAGCGCAGCCAGAAAGTAACCAAATAAAATAAAGCCAGGGGGCAACAGATTCAAACCACGGGTAGCCACCGCATAAACAAAAAAGCTGTCTGGTGCATAGAGTTGGCCGATGGCAAAGCCAGCTGAGAGAATTGATAAAAAGATGAGCGATAGTTTGCTGTGAGATTGTAGCGTAAGACTCTGTAAAAGGCGCAGCAGCAGGGGCGGGGCCAGATATAGAAATGCAAAAATGATATGCGCCCCCACCAGGTGGGCATTGGCAGACAGGGTGCTGACATTGATACTTTCAGCAGCGTGTTTAATGGCAAAAAACAGTGCTGCCAGGGCATAGAGTCTGAATACCCCTGAATCGCGGTATTTGATCAGGGTATAAACAGAACTTACAAGAAAGTAGACAGAGGCACAGAGGTGTAGAACACCAAAGGGGCTGAAAGTCTTTAAGAGGCTTTCAATTGTACTGATCACTGCAGAGAAGCATTGGCCTCAAGAAGGTAATCAAGGGCAACGTCTGCATTGCCTTCGAACAGGCTCATCAGTGAAAGATCTAACAGGTCTTTGGCGTCTTTGTTTTCTTTTTCTGCTATCTTCTTTTTCTTAGTCTCGATATTCTTTTTCTGACCCGGGTTATGCCAGCTCTGCAGGGCATAGTAAAACTCTTTAATTTTGGGGTCTTCTTTCGCAAGATCTTTAAAGGCCATAATTGAATCTTCAAGGTTGTCTTGCCTTAGTTTGAGGTTGGCCTTGAGTCTTTTAGCTACCAGGTCATTAGGGTCAAGCTTGAGCATGCCCAGCAGATATTTTTCACAGAGCTCGAGTTTGCCGGTGTGAAAGTAGAGCAGGGCCAGTGCGGTAATTGCTGGCCTGTTATGAGGGTCAATCTTCAGAACATTTTTAATTGAAATCTCTGCCTTGTGATTCTCATTGAGTTTGCCCAGGCAATAACCAAGTAACAGATGGGCAGACAGAAAATGCGGGTCAAGCTTGGTGGCCCGCACCAGAAGCTGGCGGGCCTCATCAAAACGGTCAACTTTAAAGTACTCTGAGGCCAGGTTGTAGTAGGCCCGCTTATCGGGCTTCTGCATCAGTGCCCGCTGGTAACATATAATAGCTTTTTTGTGTTTGCCCATGCGTGCATAAATGGCACCGGCATTCAGCCACGAATCGAAAAAGTTGGCATCAATTTTCAATGACATACGGTAAAACTCCAGAGCTTTTTTAAAATCTCCCAGCTTTTCTTGATCGAGGGCCTGATTGTAGAGCAGGTTGCGGGCCCGCTCTTTACGTTTGATATCTTTGTCTGCTTTTATTTTCAATCTAGTTACCCGTTTAAGAGATTCTGTTAAAAGAATCGACTTGTTTTACCGTATTTTTTACAATTTATAAAGAGATAAGACCAGGCAAAATCTTTTTCTTCGCTGTCTTTGCTGCATAACCTATAAAAAGCCTTGACGCTGCAAATTTCTTCTATAATATGTCCCATGGGAACCCCATTAGACGGCCAATCTGCCGCAGAACTCTTCAAAACAGACGGTATCACCTACAAAGACTTTCTGGTCTTGCCTGGCTTTATTGATTTCAGCCCTGACGATGTCAGCCTTGAGACAATGTTGACCCGTGATATCAAAATCAAATCACCGGTGATTTCATCACCCATGGACACTGTGACCGAAAGCCAAATGGCTATTGCCATGGCACTCATGGGGGGCATTGGTATTATTCATAATAACTTAGATGCTGAAAAGCAGGCCCGCCAGGTCGAGAGGGTCAAAAGGTTTGAAAATGGTTTTATCAACGACCCCATTGTACGCTCGCCACAGCAGAAAATTCGAGATATTGATGAAATCAAAGAAAGGTACGGCTTTTCGGGTATTCCCATCACTGAAGATGGTACCCTGCAGTCGAAGCTGGTGGGTATCGTCACCAACCGCGATATTGATTTTGAATCAGACCGTGATCGCCCTTTAAAAGAGGTCATGTCTACTGAACTCATTACGGCCTCTGAAGGGGTGACCCTGTCAGAAGCTAACAAAATTCTGCGCAAATCAAAGAAGGGTAAGCTGCCCATAGTTGATTCAGCCGGGCGTCTGGTCTCTCTGATGAGCCGCACAGACCTTATTAAAAACCGCGAGTTTCCTGCTTCTAGCAAAGATTCAAGTAAACGCCTGTTGGTAGGGGCCTCGGTTTCAACCCACATACGCGATCGTGAGCGAATTGAAGCAGTTATTGAAAAAGGCGCTGATATTCTGGTCATTGATTCAGCTCAGGGATATTCATCGTACCAGATTGAACTTATTAAAGAATTAAAGAAGAAGTACCCTGACCGCCAGCTGGTAGCAGGCAATGTGGTTACAACCGAGCAGGCCCTGGCCCTGATCAAGGTGGGGGCTGACGCCCTGCGCATTGGCATGGGCCCAGGCTCAATCTGTATCACGCAAGATACCATGGCCTGCGGCCGGGCCCAGGCCTCGGCTGTTTATTACACCGCCATGGCAGCCCGCAAAGAAAAAATACCTGTGATTGCCGATGGCGGTATCGCAAATATTGGTGATATAGCCAAGGCCTTGGCCATTGGCGGCTCAACAGTGATGATGGGTTCATTGCTGGCCGGCACTGCCGAGGCCCCAGGCGAGTATTTTTACGAGAACGGCGTTCGCCTGAAAAAATACCGGGGCATGGCCTCGGTTGAGGCCATGGGGGCCGGCGGTGGTAAAAGGTATTTTGCCGAAGACGCCAAAATCAGGGTGGCCCAGGGAGTCGAGGGGGCCGTAGTCGATAAGGGCTCAGTATTTGAATTTCTGCCCTATTTAATGCAGGGGGTGCGTCACGCCTTTCAAGATATGGGTAAAGTTGACGTTGCGGCGCTGCACGATAGCCTTTATGCTGAAAAACTGCGATTTGAAAAACGCTCACTGGCCGCCCAGGCCCAGGGGGGCGTACATGGGCTGTACTCATACAAGAAGCCCATTATTGGCGCCGATTAGGCTCTTTTCTTGTTGCAAATTCAGACTGCCATCTCAGGCTGCCCCCGTGAAACAGCTCAGAGATAGTCTACGAAATTTTGAAATAATGATATCGAAAGTTGAGGTTTTTCTGGCCATTACCCTTGTCGGTGCCATGACCCTCATGTCTTTCTCAAAAATGATCTTAAGAAACATTACCGGTCAGGGCTTTCAAGCCAGCTGGGCCGTTTCATTTACAGAAGATGTAACCCATGCTTTACCCCATATGATTCTGCTACTGGGTTTTATCGGGGCCTCAATTGGGGTTACCAAACGCGAAGTTATTCAGATGGATGTTTTAAAGCGTAACTACCCTGAAACCGTGCGCGCTATTATCACCTTTATCAGCTATCTGGGTATTGCGACTGTAACCGCCTTCTATCTTTATTTTGCTCTAGGTTATACGGCACCTGAGTTTGGTGCCACCGATGGTACCAAAATGTGGTTATACCTTGGTTATATTCCTACCCTGGGGTTGGTGATCTTGAAATCAGTCTTTGTGCTTCTTAACCCACAGATTGAACAAGATATGACCATCGACTTCGGTAGCGAAGACTGAGCAACAACTCACCGCACTGATGAAATCATTCTGGCTGGCCCTGTTTGTCGGGGCTCTTGCAGCCCTGCTATTGGTTGGTTTTACCACTCAGGCTGAAAATAATTCATTTATTGGCTATGCTGTCGATTCTGGCGGAACCATTTATCAGTATGATGATGGTGATTATGACAAAGAAGGCAGTTTGCCTGCAGCTGAGAGTAACAGCTACCTCATACAAGATGGTTACCTGGCGAACCAGCTGCGATATAATGCTAAAACGAAGACTCTTGATATTGCCCTGAAGGGGCGGGGGCTGTTCAGATATAAAGACGAAAAGCTGACACCCGTACCCGGGGCCATGAAAAAGCATGCCCGCTATGATGAACGGGCCCTGCGCAAGTTGGTGCAGCTTGACCATGGGGCAAACAAGTTTGCACTTCACCGCCACAATATTCTCTATGAAGGGCCTGGTGGTTTTAAAGAGCTGAAAACTGATATTTCAAGCGGTCGTTTGATGGCATCGGTCTATTCAAACAACAACCGCATCTATATTGGTTCAAGTGTAAATGGCCTCTATGTCTCAACCAACTACCGGGCTGGCACTGACCTGAGCCGAAAAAAGATTCGTTTTAAAACACCCTATAAAGGGCTGCCAAGAATTCCCCATGATAAACGGGTCTCACTCTTTGAAGAGATAACCGCTATCTTTGAAGACAATCAGGGCGGCGTTTATGTGGGCACATCTGTACACGGTGGCATTTACTACAAACGCCCTGGTTCGCGCCGCTTCAGCAGGCTGCCCCTGCCTGTAAAAAAGAAAATGCTCGATGTGTACTTTATAAGCGCCAGCCAGACCCAGCAGAACATCTGGTTTTCAACTTCAGAAGGTTTACTGAAATACAATGTGGCTGCTAAGAGTTTTACGCAGCAGGCATGGTCACAGATCACCGGCCGGCTGCCAGAGCAGACCAGTGTCGCCCTGTTTATGGCCAAAGGTGACAACGGCCTGCAGGCTTTTTACCGCGGCGTGCGATACATCAATGAAAAAGGTCTGAAGGCCCGCATACAGCGTGCCAACGGG
>CAZHLC010000354.1:0-5212 GCA_964532545.1 uncultured Leptospiraceae bacterium
GATGCATTTTCGATAGTTATTCCCCCGCCGAATGTGACCGGTAGCCTGCATTTGGGCCACGCACTCAATCATACGATACAAGATATTCTGGTTCGTTATCACCGCATGAAAGGTCAGCCTACTCTCTGGCTGCCCGGTACCGACCATGCAGGCATCGCCACTCAGAACGGGGTTGAGCGGCGCCTGGCCGAAGACGGCAAGTCTCGTCTTGACATGAGTCGAGAGCAATTCGAAGAACAGGTATGGAAGTGGAAAGAAGAATCAGGCGGCATGATCACCCACCAGCAGCGGCAGCTGGGTGAAAGCGTCGACTGGCAATATGAACGCTTCACCCTTGACGAAGGTCTTTCTAAAATTGTACGCAAGGTTTTTATCGAGCTCTATGAGCAGGGCCTGATCTACCGGGCTGAGCGTATGATTAACTGGTGCCCGGTTAACCGCACTGCTCTGTCAAATATTGAAGTAGAGTATAAAACCATACACGGCAAACTCTATCACATTAAATATCCGCTGCTCAATGACTCAGGCGAAATTGATGGTGACAATGCACTCACCATTGCCACCACCCGGCCAGAGACCATGCTTGGTGATGAAGCCCTCGCGGTACACCCCGATGATGAACGCTATAAAGCTTATGTGGGCCGTAAGGTCTTATTGGCGCTGCTTGATAAACCTATTACCGTTATTGCTGATGACTATGTTGACAAAGAATTCGGCACCGGTATCGTGAAAATAACCCCGGCTCATGACCCCAACGACTTTGAAATGGGTAAAAGGCATAACCTGCCATTGACCCGGGTAATTGACGATATCGGCCACATCAATGACAACGGTAAACAATATGCAGGGTTATCGCGTGAGGCTGCCCGCAAAAAAATTGTCGAAGATCTCGAAGCTAAAGAACTGCTGGTTGACATTGAAAAACACACCCACCAGGTGGGGCACAACTCGCGCTCAGGGGCCGTGGTCGAGCCTATACCCAGCATACAGTGGTTTGTAAAGACAAAGCCTCTAGCAGAAAAAGCCATTGAGGTGGTCAAGAGTGGCCAGGTTGAATTTATTCCTAAAAGGTGGGAGAACACCTACTTTGAATGGATGTACAATATTCAAGACTGGTGCATCTCGAGGCAGCTCTGGTGGGGGCACCGGGTGCCAGCCTGGTACGATGAAGACGGTCAGGTCTATGTTGGGCAGAGCGAAGAAGAAGTTCGTAAAAAGCATAACCTGGGCGATGCGAAGCTTCGTCAAGATGAAGATGTACTCGACACCTGGTTTTCTTCGGGCATCTGGCCGTTTTCGACCATGATGAAGCGCGATGTTGAATTCAACGATGGTAACTGGCCCGAACCAACAGAAGAGCTGCAGAAGTTCTACCCAACCAGTGTTCTGGTAACCGGCTTCGATATTATATTCTTCTGGGTAGCCCGTATGGTCATGATGTGCCAGCACTTCATGAAAGAGATTCCGTTTCATAAGGTCTATATTCATGGTCTGGTGCGCGATGCCACCCGCCAGAAAATGAGTAAATCAAAGGGCAATGTGGTAAACCCCCTTGAAAAGATGAATGAGTATGGCACCGACGCCTTTCGCTTTTTTATGATCAGTATCTTGCCTGAAGGCAAAGATATTATTTATGATGAAAGCCGTCTAAAGGGTTACAGCGCTTTCTGTAATAAAGTATGGAATACGGCCCGCTTCATCTGGATGAACCAGCCTGCCGATTACAAGGTTCCTGAAAACACACCGGCTTTATCAAAAGTAGACGAGTGGATTCTTCACGAACAGAACACGACAATACAGAAGGTAAATGAAGCCCTCGATAACTTTCGATTTGCAGAATATGCCCAGCTGACCTATGACTTTATCTGGAAGTCATTCTGTGATAACTACATTGAGCTTGCCAAAATTTCATTACGCGACGAGGCTAAAAAAGAAGCGACTCTCTTCGTGTTGAATACGGTGTTTGAGAATATATTGAAGCTATTGCACCCCATCATGCCATTTATCACCGAAGAGCTTCACTCTTACTGGCCACATAAAGGCGAAGATCTCATTATTACAGCACCCTGGCCCGAACCTACTGAGTTTCAAGAAAGTGGCGGTCATAAGATGGCAGCTGACCTGATGCATCTGATCTATAAGGTGCGCTACCTGCGCGGCGAGCTGAATCTGCCCCCTACAGAGAGCTACGATGCCCATATAATGCTGACTGATAAGGCCGTAATTGCTGAGCTTGAGCAGCTAAAACCATATCTTACCGAGATGGCCAAGATCGACAATCTGGTGATCTCAAGTGAAAGCCCAACAAAACGCGCCATCAACACAGTCTTAGACTATGGTAAGATTTATCTGTACGTTGATAATATCGATGCAGATAAAGAAAAAGAACGCCTCGGCAAAGAAAAAGCCAAGATCGAAAAAGGCCTGGTTGGCCTGCGCGGTCGTTTAAGCAGCAGCAAGTTCACCGATAACGCCCCCCCTGAAGTGGTAGAGTCAGAAAAGGCCCGCCTGAACCAGCTTGAATCACAGGCCAACCACCTGCAAGAACTCATCGACAGCCTTTAATTAGATTTGGGCGCGCCGGCGTATTTGGGGCCTGCTGCATCAGAAGGTCGCTCATAGCATACTCATTAAGCTGCGTTGTTCAAGAGAAGATCAAAATGTGCTGAAAAATAGTTCACCGCGGGTTCGCTGCTTCTTTCTTTTCGGTCTTTTGTGCCGCTGCAGCCAGTGTTTTGATTCGTTTGACCATGGCAGCGAAGCCGTTGGCCCGGCTGGGCGACAGGTGAGAATCGAGCCCAAGCTTCGCAAAAATTGGCTTAGAGTCAAGCTCAACAATCTCGTCTAACTCTTTACCATCATAGATGGCAAGAACGATCGCAATCAGCCCCCGTACGATCAGAGCGTCACTATCAGCTTCAAAGTTGAGGCAGGCAGGCTTAAGTGGGCAGGCCTGACAGGTAAGCCAAACCTGACTGACACAGCCGTGCACCCGGTTTTCTGCAATCTTGGCGTCAGGCCCCAGTGGCGGTAGTTTTCGCCCCAGCTCGATGATATAACCGTAGCGATCTTCCCAGCTTTCAAGCAATTCGAAAGTTTGTATGATTCGCTCAATTGATGGTAATGCTGCCATATCTAAATGTATCGCTTCTAAAGCCTGTTGTATTCAAAGAGTATGTAGCAATTAAAGTTTCGCCCAAAATTCATGTTTTCGAAATACAGGTCAATCTCGCGAAGCTTAATTTACAGCGGTGTTGGCTTTAAAGACATTCAGTAAATAAGAAATTTCTTATTTACTTGCCAGATCAGTTGGGCCGCCTCGGCTGAAAGAAAGTGGTCGAGTAGTGCTATATCACAAAACTCCTGCGAGAATAGCAGCTGCGTCATACCAGTCTGTAACAAACCGCTCTGATAACGCGCGAAAAACCACCAACTTTCTTTCGGCCATGAGAAACTGCGGCGTAAGGGCCCCCGCACATACAGGGTCGAGGTATGCATCGAGAAACCATATGTTGATCTCTAAGCCGCGTTGCAGTAGCTGGTCACAATTGTGATACAGCTAGCATTGCTTGCTCTCTCTTTTTTTATTGACCATTACTACTTTGACCAGGCTTTGATATTAATGGGTATTTTCAGGTGGTTATTCATATCAATCGTATCTTTGGCCATTCTTGTGGCATGCCAACAGCGAAAGAGGTTTAAGGCCGAACTTTCGCAGACTCTGGGTCTGAAAGAGGGGGCTGAAGTGTTATTAGCGGGGGTCGAGATCGGCAAGGTCGAAAAAATCAGAATAAAAGGTGGCTCTGCTCTGGTCGAATTCTCTGTTGAAAGCAAACATGAAGTTGGCCTTCATGCTGATGCCTGTGCCATACCTGTGCCAATACCGGGTCTATCGTTCAGTTTAATCAAAGTAAAGCTCATTATTCTTGCGGGTAAAGCTGGCAGTCTTGAAAAAAGCGATTCAATAAGGCAATGCGCTGCAGACAGTGATGCCGTTAAGGCTGCGCTCTCAGATCTGGGTATAGATATTTCTAAAGAAAAAGGTTCTGAACTAAAAGAATTTTTCTCTGATAGGCCAGAGAAGTGTGACGACCTTTCTGTTACCCTCGAAAAAATTACGACTGTGAATTCAAGTTTTCATCTGAAGGGTGGGGGGTATCAACTGCATTTTTTAATTAAGAATAACGGCTCTGAATTGGTCACGCTACCTGATGCTGGTCAGGTTCAAATATTAGATGGTGAAAACGTTGCCTATACTGCTGCTTCTGTTGTTGCCTCAGGTCTAATGGGTGTGAGCTGGGGCAACTCATTCTCAATGGCAGCAGAAACCGCAATTCGCAAAAGTCTCATCATCAAAAAGGCTTCAAACGGGCCATTGGTTAAGACCCTTATCTTCAATGAGGGTGAGCAATCGTGCCGCTATGAGGTCAATTCAGATAACGTTCAAGTCAGTGGCAAAAAGAAAGCATCTGCAAAGAAGAGGGTCAGTAAACCAAAAACGTTAAGTGACCTGAGAAAGAAATACGGCAGTCTATCAAGGGTAACGACAAGAGATGGCCGGGTATATACTGGTTCATTTAAAAGGCAGGGCAGTCAGGCTATAATAATTACTTTAAAGGGGAAAGTCAGTTTGCCGATAGCCTCAGTGAAGAGGGTGATGAGCTATTAGGCTGCCAGGCTTGACTGGCGGTTAAGACTTCTTAGCAGCCAACCTGGCCCCGCCTTTCAGCTTCTCATAGATTTCAAAAAATCTGGCATTAGGTACCCGGCCATCATCATACTGAGAGAACTTTGGCTTGAGGCCGTGCACCAAGAACATGTCAATGAGCCCTTTATTCTTGGCGGCCACCTGGCCCCGGTATTCACATTTAAATAAAAATTTTAACTGCTCATAAGTGGCTTTTGAAATATTGATCTTGCCTGAAATGCCCGATGATTCCATACGTGAGGCGGTGTTAACGGTGTCGCCCCAGACGTCGTAGGCAAACTTTTTCTGGCCTACCACCCCAGCCACCAGAGGGCCGGTATTCATACCAAGGCGCAGTTGCCAGTAGGGCAGGCCCTGCTCTTCTTTAATCTGCTGCATTTGAGTCATAAAGGCCTGAATTTCAAGAGCAGCCAGACAGCAGTCAATCGCATGGGTGTAGTTGGGGGTAGGCACGCCGCCGGCGGCCATAAAGGCATCGCCAATGGTTTTCAGTTTCTCAAGGTT
>CAZHLC010000355.1:0-5210 GCA_964532545.1 uncultured Leptospiraceae bacterium
ATAATCTTTGATACCCTCAGCTAAAGGTGCCTCAGGGCCCACCACCAGCAGATCGATGTTCTGTTCAACAATGTGTTGTTTAATTGCGCCAAAGTCGGTCACAGAAGCAGTTAGACATAGTGCCGCACCAATACCACCATTGCCGGGGCAGGCAAAAACTTTTTCAATGTCATTGCTCTCTGAAAGTTTTTCAAAGATGGCATGTTCACGCCCACCAGAACCTAATACCAGAACACGCATGATGTCGTTTACGCAGGCATTATTGGCGTGTAAATGAAAATGGTCGCTATGTAAAAAAACTTATGTGGAAAGGTATGTGGATAATTTAGGTGGTTTAAGCATAACTATGCGCAGACCAGTAATTCTTGAATTGTCAACAGGAACTATAAAGTGATAGCCTTCTACAAACCTGGGTTGTCGAGCCCTCTTTGATTGAAGTTTCTCTAGAACCTTTTTTAAATAGCGAGCGATGGCTATGGTAACCAGGTAGCTGATGCTCACCTTTTCTGATAATCTGATTGTCTGTAAATAGCTGTGTGTCTTGTTTGAGAGACTGTAATAAACCCGATGTGGTGATGCGTTACGGTTATAGGCAACCGTGCTATTTCTTGAAATTCGAATTGCGCGCTTCACAAGTCTTTGTAAGCACAACATCGCCAATTTACCCTGGCTGAGACCGAATTTCTCAGAAGCTTCTCTAAGCTTCGTATATTGTTTTTGCGAAATGCTGAAACTGGTTCTTCTCATAAGATACCATCCTAACAAGTATTTCCCTTGTAATACCTCCTACCGTAGAAAATTTCCCAGATTTTCTGCGTTTTTTTCAATTTCACACCTGTTTTGTGCATAGTTATGCAAGCTGACCCGAATTAATTTCTTAAATCTTTCATCAAAGCAGTCGAAAATCTTAGTATGAAGGCATACCTTCGGTTACTGCTTATTTTGAGTCTGGTGTCTCCCCTGATGGCTATGCCAAATGTGGATACTATAGATACCCCCACAGCTGTGACTCTGCCCAGGGCCAGTTACGCTGTGGGTCTATGGGGATATAATGACGGAGGCATTCTGACCAAGGCGATAGTGGGCATACACGATCAGATCTATTTTGGAGTCTCTTTTGATGTTGAGAACGCCATAGGTTCACAGCAGGCTCAGTTCAACGTACCCGGGGTTATTGCCAAAATCAAGTTTACTGACGGCTGGGCTGAAATGCCCTTTTTGATAGCTGCCGGTTATGATTCGTTTTATTCAGGAAAGAATGGCAAGATTGAGGGGGCAGATAATCCCTTTGCAAGAGTCATTTATGGGCCGTATGCTGTGGTTACCAAGCCAATATTTCTCTTTGGCCTGCAGCAAAATCTACACTTTGGTGTGCGTACACCTGTGCAACCGCTCTATGTACCTGAAGATACCTCTGGTTTTGTAAGCCTTGATTTTCCCATTGGGAACTTTGTACCCATGATTGAGCTCGGTCGGGTTTACTTTGATGCTGATCGTACCAATGAAATCTTAATGAATGTGGGTTTTCGTTTCAATTTCTTCGAGAACCTGTCAGTCGAGCTTGATTTCATGATGCAACGTGGAGAAACCACCAACCGTATGCTCATTTTTGAGTATATGGATACTTTCTAATTGCATTTTCGCATATTTTTCTTGATTCTCTTGCTGGCGTACTGCCAGCCTGATGGGTTCTCTATAGTCGACCTACACAATGATAGATCATTTTTTATCACTGCACAACAGATCAGCTTCGCCGACTGTTCCCGAACCCAGATATGTCTGCATAACTATGCAGACAGCAAATACTTTTTCACTTTGTGGCGCCCTGAATTGCCCATTTATGCTCGTAGCCCCTGGCAATTAACAAAATCACAGGCCGCTCGGTTAAACCGACTGACCCATTTTGAGTATTTGCAGCAGGCACTGACTGATTTAAAGGCAACTGGCATTAGGGTTTCGAACGACCCGAAGAATATTCTCACCAGAAAAGCCACTATTTTCTGGGGCATCGAAGGCAGTTTTCTGCTGCGGCACCACGCCTCGCCGAAGAAGTGGCATAGTTATGCACCTGAACTTGAATTTATGCTCAATTGGGCTGAAAGTGAGAAAATAAGCTACCTTGGTCTGAGTTGGAGTGCAAAGAGCATTTTCATTGGTAATCAAAACGAGGCTACCGTAGGCCTGAGCAAGCGTGGTCGATACCTGGTGAAACAGCTGGTTAAGAGGGCGATACTGATTGATCTGAGTCACAGTTCGAGAGCTGGCGTGAAAGATGTTCATAGCATGACTCAGGGCCAGTATCCCCTGTTTTTTTCACATGCCGGGGTAGGGGCATTTTGCGATCACCCACGCAACTTAACAGATGAGCAGCTGCGACTTGTTCAGCAGAGCGGTGGCTTGGTAGGAGTCATTTACTATCCATCGTATTTGACCTGCTCTAAAAATGCGACCATACATGATGTTGTTCGGCATATTAAATACATTCGCGACAACTTTGGTATCGATCACGTTGGCCTGGGTTCTGATTTTGATAGTTTTATTAATCTGCCCGAGGGGCTGGCATCTCTAGAAGATGTACCGACGCTGTTTCTGTTGTTAAAAAAGCAGGGTTTTACTGAAGCAGAAATTCGCAAGATTGGCTTTGAGAACATGTACCGGGTAATGAAGCGGGTACGTCATTTGCGTGAGATGAAACTGCTTGATGAGTGATAGAAACGCCAGGGCAGGGCAGCAGCTTTTGTAATGCCTACTCGGGTGGTGGCGGTGATGGGCAGCTTTACACCATCATTTTCGATATAAACCGGGGGCTGCAGCAGACTGATACCATTGTGGTACAGATTCAATTGCAGGGCCTGGCCACACTTGCCTGGCCCTGAGGCTATGTTGGTATCTTTGATCTGCTTTGTGCGGCTGTGCCCGCGGTTTTTTCGCATAGCTTCGATACCCTCTAGTGGTTCAAGGGCCCGAATTAAAACTGCGGCTCCGGTTTCAGCTTTTTCACAGACCACATTCAGACAGAAGTGAAGCCCATAGCTCAGGTAAACATACAGGTACCCGCCCTCAAGAAACATAACTTCGTTGCGTCTGGTTTTGCCCACAGCGGCATGGCAGGCGGTCTCACTTTCGTGGTAGGCTTCGGTTTCGACTATTCTGGCCCGCATAGTTATGCGACCATGATTAGTAACAAGGGTTTTGCCGATTAATTCACGGGCGACCTCAAGTACCGGGCGCAGATAGAAGTCTTTTTTAAGTGCTTTTGATTTCAAAGGGGATATTTACATCCGGGGCAGATCTGTTTTATTGCTAATGACCTTAACACCTTCTACCGACTTGACAAAGTCTGCGCCGAATAACATGGCCGGGCTGGCGGCACCACCGGCTGTGTTCTCAAGTTTTAGTACTGCCTGGGTGGCTGCCAGCGCACAGTCGGCGGTGTGCTCAATGGGGTGGGGTACCTGAAGACACATGGTTTTCTCTTGCCCTGCCTTGTTTTTTACCCGGCCCCAGATCATTGCGCTGCTGGCCGAGCGGTGCTTTTGTTCTTCACCATTGATGAATGTATCGGCCAGCTTTTTGAGAATACTCTGGGTTAATTCATGGGCCATTAGGTGTTCAGAAAGATTTATAAGCGGTTTCATAAACTCCATTGAGACTGGCAGAGCCATATAAACGATGATGTTACCAATGCCGGTACTATGGTAGGCTGTGGTTACATCACCCCATGGTATGCTCATTGCCGGCTTTATGTTGCCAGCGAAGTCTATTTCTTTAAATCTATAAGCCATGGGTACCTGCATCAGTTGCCCATGGTGACGTATTCGGTTACCTGATTTGAGGCCTTCAATCATGCTGAAAGCCGCTGATTTGCCGGGTATCAGCGCGGCATCAAAGGCAAGTTCGAGTTTAGTTGCATCGGGCAGTTGGGCTTTCAGCATATTGGCCAGACAATCAGTAGGAACAACATCAAAACCAACCCCCGAAACCAGAAGTACATGCTGTACTTCAGCCTGGTTGTGATAGGTGTTAAAATTATTTTCAAAAGTATCAATCTCACCGGTAATATCGAGATAATGGGTTCTAGATGCAAGGCAGGCCTCAATCATCGGTGCTGCGGTAGTTGAATAGGGGCCTGCGCAGTGTAGAACCAGGTTATAGTCTGCCAGGCGATGATGAAAATCATCTTGCAGGCCGAATACCTCGTAGCTCAAATTGAGTTCATTGGCCAGTCTTGTAATTTTTTCAACTGAACGGCCCGCAAGAGTCGGCTTCAGGCCAAGGCTTGCTGCTTTGCGGGCAATGAGCTCACCATTATAGCCAGTGGCTCCGTAGATCATCCATTGTTTCATAGATCAAAATAATCTATAATCAGCTTGTCTGCGACCTGTTCTATAATAGTCGCCTGTATTCTATAGAAAGCTTTCATGTAAAAGTCAGTTGGTTTATTCGGCGAACCAGGTCAGCCCGGCTGACAGGCTTGGCCAGATGGTCGTCACAGCCGGCATCAAGGCAGGTTGCTGCTTCTTCTTCGCCAGCATGTGAGAGTGCTAGAATTGGCAGGTGTTTCTGGGTGGCTTCAGTGAATTCGTAGTCGCGAATCTTTCTGGCCAGAGTAGAGCCATCGATTATGGGCAATTGTAGGTCAACCAGCAGCAGGTCAACCTGGGGGTTGGTCTGTAGATAATGCCATGCTTCTTGGCCATTGCCACAGATGGCCATTTTAATATTTTTATCGGGCAGAAGTGCAGCGATTATCTTCTGGTTAACTGTGTCACTCTCTGCCAGTAGAATATAGAGCTTTCGATTGATACGCACATCGGTTGATGATTCGGCTACCAATTGTCTGGCCAGTGCAAGTTCAAGCTCTATAATAAAAGTGCTACCGCTGCCCAGGGTGCTCTGTAAAAAGATGTGGCCCCCCATCAATTTGACAAGTTCGCGCGCAATGGCAAGACCAATACCCGAGCTGCCTGGCGGTTGCCCCGGGTTTTTATTGAGGGTGATGTAGCGGTCGAAGATTTTTTCATGATGCTCTGGTGAAATGCCGGTGCCGGTATCTTCGATACCAAAGTGCAGGGTCACTTTTTCATCTGTTCTGGCCTGCACCTTGATAGAGATGTCAACTTTTCCTTTTTCGGTAAACTTAACCGCATTGCCGGTAATATTATACATGATCTGCAGCAGAGCGAGGTTGTCACCGATGAGCAGGTTGG
>CAZHLC010000356.1:0-5204 GCA_964532545.1 uncultured Leptospiraceae bacterium
CACCACCCTGATCGCCCACGAACACAGAGTTCAGATCAGCAATGCTACCGATGTGCTGAGACTTGCGGTGGGCATGTCTGAGGGCGACATCAGTCTGCGAGAGAACAGCAAGTTGGCGAAACTCAAACGCAAAAACCGCAGGCTGCTGCTGGCCCTGCTTGAGAATAGCAATGAGAACCTTGAAGAAGATGTTTTTCGTAACCCTGAACGTTACAAGCGGCTCTTTTATGCACTACACCCCGGTGACTACGCAGAAAAGTTTCCGCGGGTCTGCTCGGTGTATGACCTCGTCTACCGCACCGACAAGCCCGAGAGCTTTAACCAGGTTTTAGAAAACAAAATTTTACAAAAAGACGATGGCGTGCTGGCCCTGCTGAAAGCCCGCCCGGGTATCTTCATGCGCAGACTGCACCAGATGCTCGATCTGTTTAAGGGGTCTGCAGCCCAGAGCTTTATATCTATTCTCGACCAATTCAACACCCTGCAGCTGTTGAAGATTCGCCGCTATCTTGAAACTATAAACTTCAGGCGTTTTCGCACCATCGCGCCAAAAGCAAACTGGACGAAGCTGCAGATTCTCGAAAACGACCGCTACATTGAACCAGATATTCTAGAAACCCTTCTCTCTGCCATCTCAGTCGAAATGAAGCAGCGTATCGCACCGCAGATACCTGAAGTTTCGCTTAATGAAGAGGTTGAGAAAGTCAAACTGCAGGGCAACGACACCGAACTCACAGCCTATGGGCGGGGTACCCGCTTTAAGATTCCTGACTATGTTACCTTTATTCGCACGGCCAGCTACTGGCAATCAGGCCGCACCCGTTACAACATCTGGTACGACAACGGCTGGAACTTTTTCTCAGACAGCTGGCAGAACATCGGCACCTGCTGCTGGGATCATGTAGACTTTGCCGACGCCGCAATTTTTTCTGGCGACCCCACCAACTCGAAAGAAATGCAGGGCCGTGCCTGCCAGATGATTGATCTCTACGTCGATAAACTCATCGAATATGATGTGCGCTTCTGCGTGTGGAACATTCTCTGCTACAATCACGTGAGCTTTGAAGCCGCTGATGAAGTCTATGCGGCGCTGCAATGGGGTGAAGAAGCACAGAGCGGCAAACTGTTTGAACCCAGCCGCTGCCAGCTTTCGTTTGCCCTGGCCGGGTCTAACCTTACCAAGTACATAGCCTTTATCGATCTTAAACTGCGCGAGTTGGTCTATATCGATGCCAACTTCTATGGCAGGGTCAGCTCAGCTGCGAACAATGGCGAGACCCTTGAACAGGTTATGCCCGCCTTTCTAGAATATCTTGATGCCCAGCCCTCTGTCTATGATCTATTTAAAGACTTGCCCACCTCAAAAAAAGGGCTGCCGGTCTTATATTCTGACAAAGATACTGCAATCAAGCAGGGCCAGGCCTGGGTTTTTCAGAAAGAGAACCAGAACAATAGTTTTAAACAGCTTGAAATAAATAAACTTTTAGGTTGACATTGGCAGTCTCTGCCCGTATAATATAAATGAGGCTATGGTTGTTCTTCCTTCTATCAACTTCCAATTGACTCTTAGAGCGACCGCTTTCCTCAAGCTATTATTCTGAATTTTTCTTTTTATAGGCCTCAATCTGTTTAGTGGCCTTCAAACCTTCTTTGGCCGGTTCATTATCAGAGGCCAGTATCTCTTTGCGCAACACCCTGGGTATCTTTGGGTTCTGGGCAAACCAGAGTAGATCAAGTTTGCGCTCTTTTTTCAGGCGCAGCAGAATATCACTGGGTACGGCCGGGTTGCCGGCCAGTTTAGAGTAAACTGTATGCGAGGGGTCTTTCATTACCACCAGCATCTGCCTGCGATTCAACGACACATTGGTAGCCACCCCCGAGCGGCCAAAATCATCTTCGACCTTGAGATATAGATCGATCTGCTCTTCACTGAGATGGCGGTTTGAGCCCACCATGAAGTGAATGTTTTCATTACCTTCTTTAAACAACTCGTCGACCAGGGCTGGCGAAAGCTTCTGGCCCTTAACCACGGCATCTATGGTTTTTTCATCGTAATCATGATCAGACAACCAAATACGCGGACCCTTCTTCTGGGTAACCCGGGCCGGCAATGTTGCACATTTCGCACTGGCTGAACAAAAGCGGGCCGGCAAGAATGAGCAGGCAGAGAATTTTTGTTTGAGATAACATAGTGGGCTGCCACCAAACCAATCAACTGGCTGCAAAGCCGTCAAGACCATAAAGTTTTGCAGAGAAAAATGCTGTCAGTCGCAGCCACGATCTCTCTTCTGACTTGTACCATAAACAAATGCTGAAAAAGATTTCACATGTATTCGAATTTGCTTTCGCAGCTGGCCTGGCAGCGACGGTTTACCTTGTGCCCTTCAGATACTTAGACGGTGTAGCTTCGTTTCTGGTGACCATTCTTTCGCCCATTGCAGGCCGGGCCTATGAAAGAATTCGTAATAATGTCATACATGTATACCCTGAAATGAATGATGCCGAGATCAGGCAGTTCTCGCGCAGGGTACTGCAGAATGTGGTGCGCGTATCTCTTGAGGTGATGGTAGCCCGCAAGTTTCGCAGCAAAAAGTTTATTCTTAAACACGTAAAAATTGCCTCGCCCGAACTAGAGACCATGTTTCACAATAAGAACAAGGGTATCGTCTGCGTGCAGGGCCATTTCGGAAACTGGGAGATTCCCGTAGCTTACTACAACCACATGGGCGTAAAGATCTCATATTCGATGCAGCGCCTGTCAAACCCCTATGTCAACTGGCTGGTGGCCAAGCGCAGGTCACACTATGGGGCAACTGCGATCTATTCAAGTGACATCACCGGTCTGATTCGCAGCCTGAATGCGAAAAACAAAAATCTACTGGGCCTGGTAGCCGACCAAGATGCGGGCCACCAGGGGGTATTTGTCGATTTCATGGGTCGAAAAGCTTCGGCCCATGCCGGCCCAGCTGTTATGGCCTATATGGCACAGACTGAGATGACCGTGCTCACCTGTCGCTTCATTGGCAAGGGCCAGTATATGATCGAAGTCGAAAAGATCACCGACGATGTGAATCGTAAAGACTTTGCCTCAAAAGAAGATGCCATTGTTAAACTCACCCAGGCATGGTGTACAGTGCTTGAAAAGAAAATTCGCGAGTACCCAGAGCAGTATTTCTGGGTACACCGCCGGTGGAAGACCCGCCCACCCGAAGAAAACAATTCGTAGTTTGTTAAGGGCGAATCGGCCTGCGGCCGACCGCGCTTTGCGAGGCTTCGGCCCTCTGGGCCTGGCCTGCGGCCAGCCTCTTCAATCGCTTTCGCGGTGTGCTTCAATAAATATTAGCCTTGACGGTTCTCTATTACTCATAGCCGTTTGCTGCTGTGCTCAGACTAAGAACTCTCTTGATTGGTTTGCTGACCATAACCCTGCTTACCCCCCACACGGCCGCAAACAACATTGATAAGGCAAAGCAGAGTATGGCCAAAGCCTATAAATTGTATAAGCAAAACCGCTTTGAGCAGGCCCTGCTAGAAATACAGCGCTCGATCAACTACGATAAAACCGATGGGTCTGCATACATGATCAGGGGGTTGATTCTTTACCGCACCAAACGGTATGAGCAGGCCATGGCTGCTTTCAAACGCTCGTTGAAGCTTCGCCCACAGAAATCAACCTATTTATGGATGCATTACACGGCCAAGATGTTGAATCAGAAAAAAGAAGCTGAGTTATACCTGCGCTACTCAAAAAAACTGCCCGACGCACCCAAGAGGCTGCCGGTGGTCAAACTACATGAGCCATATCACAGCAGGGCACTTGAAGCGCTCAATAGCTACCAGAAGCTCATTGGTAATAAGCCCACCCGCATTGACATGAAGTTGAATAACGCGGCCAAAAAGCATGCCGAGTATATTGCTCTCAATCACCAGGGGTGGGTGGCTACCAATTGGCATTATCAAGAGAAAGGTAAAAAAGGTTATTTTGGCCGCACCCCAGAAGAGCAGGCAGCCGCCTTTGGTTATTTTTCAGATAAAGAATTTGAACTCGATAATTCAATACAGGGTTTTACGAAACGTCGCAGAATAGCGACGGGCCAGTACCTCTTTGATTATCTTGCAGCAACTGCCATGCACCGTCACATCATTATTTCACCGGGCCTTGAATCTGTGGGTTTTCACACCCTTAAAAAGCAGAATGAGCATCTGTTTGTGTTTTTCTATTCGTATAAAACCAAACCTACCACCCCCGCTATAATTTCTTACCCCATGGCAAACCAGCGCAATGTGCCTCTAAAAGCCAGGGCTGAGACCCCTGATGCTTTCGCTGGTGACAAGCAGGTTGGCTACCCCATTACAGTTCAGCACTTCACCACAGACAGAGATGGCAAACCCATTCTAAAGAAAGCATGGCTCAAACACAAGGGCAAAGAGGTAGCGATCTACCGCCTGAGTATGAAATCGAAAAACCTGGTTGTGGCCGCCCTGATGAGCTCATTAAAGCTGGTGAGCATTGCAGCCAAAGACCCCCTGCTGCCCAATTCTGAATACGAAGTCTACATGCAGGTGGCCGACCAGAAAGGCAAAATCATCTTTGATAAACAATGGAAATTCAGAACAAAGTAGCTTCTAAAGTTTTTGACCAAATAACGGGTTCATGTCACCCATTACCTTGCCTACGGTAAAGCCAGCGGGGCTGGAATAGTCGCTGACGCTTCTGTGTCGAGGCTGCAGGCCCCCCTTTAACACGACGTTACGGATCAGCCCAAGTCCACCGATGGCCGAAAGGGCTGATAGATGCGAACCTTCGGTTCAATTCCGAACATTCGTCAAAATCAGAGATTTTGCCGAAGGCCGGAATAGTCGCTACGCTCCTGTGTCGGGGCTAAAGCCCCTCGATGCGAACCTTCGGTTCAATTCCGAACATTCGTCAAAATCAGAGATTTTGCCGAAGGCCGGAATCGAACCGGCACGGGGTTGCCCCCACATGATTTTGAGTCATGCGCGTCTACCAATTTCACCACTTCGGCGGTCTAGATTTGTATTGAAGCGATTAAGTCTATTAATCGTTTAGAGGGTCAACCTCAATGTACTTACCCTTGGCCCGGGCGATGATTTTACCAATGTCATCTTCGAGCTCAGCACGGTTTTCGATAATCTTTTTATTTTTTTTCACGAAATAGCCGCGCAGGTGAATGGGTTCGTTA
>CAZHLC010000357.1:0-5163 GCA_964532545.1 uncultured Leptospiraceae bacterium
TAGAGTCAGAGCGGGTGAAGGCCGTGAATAGATTCTGCCGCGATTTTGCTTTGGTAAATGATAATACTCCTGCTGTTCTTAGAAAATTTTTTGATGAGGTAAACGTATGAAGGTTGTAATTCTTGCTGGCGGTTTCGGAACAAGATTAAGTGAAGAAACCGACCGCGTACCTAAACCCCTGGTGGCCATTGGTGATAAACCCATTATCTGGCACATCATGAAGATCTATTCTCAATATGGTTTTAACGATTTTGTTATCTGTCTTGGATACAAGGGCTATTCAATCAAAGAATACTTTGCTAATTATCTGCTGCATGTTTCTGATGTAACTATTGATTTTGAAAAAAATGCCACCGAGATACATGATAACCGGGCCGAAAAGTGGCGGGTTACCATGATTGACACAGGGCAGAATACCCTGACCGGCGGGCGCATCAAGCGGGTGCAGCACGTCATTGGCAATGAACCCTTTATGCTGACCTACGGTGACGGGGTTGGCAATGTCGATATCAGGGCTCTGGTTGATTTTCACAAAAGTGAGAAGAACCTGGCTACCGTTACTGCAGTTGAACCTTCGGGCCGGTTTGGAATTTTAGACATAGAAGAAAATGGCCGGGTTGACCACTTTCAAGAAAAGCCTAAAGGTGAAGGCGGGTGGATCAATGGCGGTTTCTTTGTGCTTGAACCTGAAGTCTTTGATTATATTGAAGGCGATCAGAGTATCTGGGAGCGTGAGCCCCTTGAAAAACTGGCTGCAGATAAACAATTGCGGGCCTTTAAACACCACGGTTTCTGGCGACCGATGGATACTCTGCGCGACAAACGAGAGCTTGAAAGCCTGTGGCATGCAGGCGACGCCCCCTGGAAAATCTGGTGAGTCTGCGGGTACTGGTAACCGGCGCTACCGGCTTTATCGGTAAATACCTTACAGCTGCCTTGAAAGAGCAGCCCGGTATAAAGCTGGCTATTCTTACCCGTGACCAAACACTAATTAAAACAGACCTTTTTAAAGGTCTCACAATCATCGAATATGATGACAGCGGCCAGCTGAAAGAGCAGCTTGCTGCTTTCAACGCGCAGGTGGTTTTTCATCTGGCCGGTTTTGCTACCGCTGAGTCTGATTTAGAGTCGGTCAAGAAGCTGGTAAAAGCCAACCTTGAGTTTGGCAGTGTACTGCTTGAGGGCTTGAGTGGTACTGATTTAGAGCTTTTTGTAAATGCCGGCACCTTTGCCGAGTACTTCAAAGGCGATGGTAAACTCGATAGCGCATATATCTACGCCGCGACCAAGACCGCCTTTAAAAGCATTCTTGATTATTATGTGCAGGCTGAAGGGTTTACAGGCGTGCATTCAATACTCTACACGATCTATGGTAATAAAGAACCTGAAAGAAAAGTGATCGATTATATTCTGGCAGCAATAGATAGCGAGCAGGCTACTGATATGACTGATGGCAGACAGGTGCTCGATTTCACTCATATTGATGACGTTGTGAATTTTTATCTATCTTTGCTTCAGAATCGTGAAAAGCTTTCAAAGAAGCAGCTTTACACCACTCATGTGGGCACCCGCACAGGCATTTCAATTCGTGATGTTGCCCAGAAAGTAACCGCATTCTGTGGTAAGACCCCGAATATCAACTGGGGTGGGCGGCAATACCGCAGTCGCGATGTAATGAAGGCCACAGCTATACCAGATCAGCTGGCCGAGACTATTGGCTGGCAGCCGGCTATTTCAATTGATCGGGGTCTGCAACGCCTGCTCAATGAGCGTGGCCTGTTAACATCATGAAAGGTGTGCCTTTCTTTACTGTAGTCATTCCTACCCATAACAGGGCTGACGACCTGGCCCGAGCCTTTGAGTCGCTGGCTCAGCAGACTTTTACCAACTTTGAAGTGATTGTGGGCGACAATGAATCAACCGATCACACCCCTGAAGTAATTGAGAAATACAAAAAGAACTTCGCCATTAAGCACATATATGAGAAAAACTGGGGTGGGCCCGCCCGCCCGCGCAACAACGGCATCAAGGCGGCCAGGGGCCAATGGGTTTGTTTTTTAGATTCTGATGACTGGTGGTATAAAGACAAGCTGGCCCGGGTACATGAAATCAGTGAAACATCAGACCTGGTGTATCACAAGCTCGATGTACATACCCCCGCAGGCAAGCAGTCAAAAACACATTTTGCGCGCAAGCTGAAGGCCCCGGTCTATCAAGACCTTATGCTTAATGGTAATGCCATGGCTAACTCGAGTGTCTGTGTAAGGCGTGAGTTGCTGTTAGAGACCGGTGGCTTTGCCGAAGACAAGTCGATTATTACTGCCGAAGACTTTGATCTCTGGCTCAGAATATCCCAGAAAACTGACCGTTTCAGCAGAATAAACGAAAGCCTGGGCGCGTACTGGGTAGCTGGCAGCAATCTTTCAGGTGCAATTGAAAAGCGTATATCGCTGGTTGAAAATGTTTACCAACGTCATCTACCCAATCTGCAGGGCAATGAACGCAGGCAGGCTGAGTATTTTATGAACTATGTGCTTGGTCGAATGTACCACCAGATTGGTGACTTTGGGCAGGCCCGCCAGAGGTTGAAACAGGCGCGTAAAACGCGTAACCTTGAATACAAGCTGAAATCATATGTTCTATTATCTTTGATGTTGTTTAAATCATGAGCTCAATTGCCTTACTTGATAAACCTGACCAGGGCCGTGTTGAAAAAATGGCATTGCTCACCGTACTGGCTGTTTTTCTGTTAGCTCCGTACCTTCCCTACATGACACGCTATCTCAATCAAGAGGGGGGTAAAATAAGCATACCTTTTATCAAGATTGGTGCTTTGAATGTCTGGTTATTTCTGGCGACCGGCCTTGCTGTGGCGGCCCAGATACATCGTTATAAATTGAGCGATCTGCTTCTATTTATCAGTGTTTCTGTTCTGGCCATTTTAATTCTGGCGGCCCGCATTTTTATTTATCGCGATGTGAGCGCTTCAGGGCTGTCTTACTTCAGGCCTGCTTTTACGATTCTGCTTTACTGGTTTATGGCAGAGGCGCTTATGAAAAGGCCGGGCGTAAAAAGCCTGCTCAGCAAGATCATTGTCGCTAATAGCCTGATTCATGCGATTATTGGTATTCTTATTCAACAGAAGCTGTTGGCCCTGCCGTTTCTTGATAATGCAGTAAGAATGTCTGGCATTTTGTTCAGCCCGGCTGTCTATGCCAACCTCTCTCTTCTTGGCATATTAACGCTTATCTTTGCATTCAATGTAACAAATAAAAGATCTGAAATTCTAAGAACCGTATGTCTGCTTATTCTCTTCTATGCCGTTTTTATTTCAAAGACCAGGGTGCCACTGGTGTTTGCCATCGCAATATTATCTCTTCACGTGCTTGCCAAAGATAAAACTGTCTGGTTCAAGCCCCTGGTCTTGCTGGCCATCAGCGCAGCGTTGTTGAATCTATTCTTTAATAAAACCGAATTGATAAAACGGGTGCTGATGCTTGATGACGGTGGTCGGTTTCTGAAAAACGTACTGGGTATGAGTGTGCTGCTGCAAGATTTTACTGCGGTGGTCATTGGCCCGGCGCTCGATGCCAGCCAGGTTACCCTGCCAGGTGGTGAAGGTATCTCTGATAATTCATTCATAGAGATGGCGCTCAAGTTCGGTATCGTATTTATGGCGATCTGGTCAATTGTGCTGTTCTCGGCTATTACAAAAATGGTCAGACCTTTCAGTCTTAAGAGTGTATTCATCATTCTCTATGTTCTCAGCTGCTTTTTTCTAACCAACTGCCTGCTGTGGGATGCCTGGGTCTACTATCTGTTTCCGACGATTAATGTGATCATGGGCAGGTACGAATAAATGTGTGGTATTCTGGGGGTGCTTTCGCGAAAGCCCATTGATGTCGGCCGTTTTCGACTGGCTCTTGATGTTATGCATAACCGTGGCCCTGATGCCTCTGATGTTTATCTTCAAGAGGGCCTGGCTCTGGGGCATCGTCGTCTTTCGATTATTGATCTCTCTGAGGGGGCAAAGCAGCCCATGAGCTGGCGTAACGGCCGTTATACAATCACCTTTAACGGTGAAATCTATAACTATCGTGAGATCAGAAAAGAGCTGGGCCCATTACCCTGGCAGACTGAGTCTGATACCGAGGTAATTCTGGCGGCATTTGAGCGCTGGGGGCGAGACTGCCTGCAGCGTTTTCACGGTATGTTTTCATTTGCCATTTATGACAATGAAAGCCAAACGCTGTTTGCGGCGCGCGACCGCATGGGAATTAAACCCTTCTACTATCACTGGCAGAACCAGACATTCAGCTTTGCTTCAAGGCCGGGGCCACTATTAAAATACCACCAGAATCTGGGTGAGCTCGATCTTCAGGCTCTGCGTTATTATATTGAGATGGGCTACTGCCCTGAAGACACCTATATCTACCAGGGAATAAACAAGTTGAAGCCAGGTCATATGCTGACCTTTAAAAACGGTGAACTTGAAATTAAGCAATACTGGCAATGTCTTGATATACCTATAGAGCCTGGTCTGGCCGCCCGCCCTGAAGAAGAACTGGTTGATGAACTTGAGTCAATTCTGCAGCAATCGGTGACTATGCGCCTGCGCAGTGATGTACCTCTTGGGGCATTTCTTTCTGGCGGTATTGACAGTTCACTGGTGGTTGCACTGATGAAGCAGCAGGCTACTACAGAGGTAAGGGCCTATACCATTGGTTTCGACGAAGAGCGTTACGATGAGAGCCCCATTGCCGCGGCTACCGCAGAGCATCTTGGCATTTCACACACCATTGAACGCCTTAAGGTTGATGATCTGCTGGGTTTGCTGCCTACGTTCTTTAAAGAATACGATGAACCATTTTTTGATTCATCATCTATTGCGACGCTTGCGGTATCACGTCTTGCACGACGGCATGTGACGGTTTCTCTCAGCGGTGACGGGGCCGATGAATTTTTTGGCGGCTATCATTATTATGCTATTATGCAGAAGTTATCGAGGGTTTATGCCTTTCCACGTGCTTTGCGGCATATTGTTGCTGGCGTATTGAAAATGGGTTCATCTCACCGCCTGCGACTGCTGTCAGCGGCCATTAACCGGGGGGCGCTCAGCGAAGCGTATGCTTATATGCGTGGTATTGTTAAAGACTTCGAACA
>CAZHLC010000358.1:0-5158 GCA_964532545.1 uncultured Leptospiraceae bacterium
TGATCTTAGGTTCGCGGCTGGTGCAGTCGGCCAGCTTGCCTGGCAGGCCGCTGCCTTCAAGAGCAGACTTACGCCTAATAAGGTCTTTGGCTTTGCGGGCAGCAATGCGGGCCGAAGCTGCAGAGATGCATTTTTCAATGATCTTTTTTGCTTCGTTGGGATTTTCTTCAAAGTGCTCAACCAGGTTTTCATAGGCAAGCGATTGTACGATGCCCTTCACTTCACCGTTGCCAAGTTTCATCTTGGTCTGGCCTTCAAACTGCGGGTCGGGAATTAGAATGGCAATAATGGCTGTCAGCCCCTCGCGCACATCGTCGCCGGTGAGCGAGGCATCCATCTTTTTGTCGTAGCCCAGTTTCTTTTTATAGTCGTTAATCACCCTGGTGAGTGCTGAGCGAAAGCCCTCAAGGTGAGTGCCGCCTTCCCGGGTATGAATGGCATTGGCAAAAGTCATGATCTGCTCATTGAATGCCTGGCTGTATTCAAGGGCAACTTCAACTTTAATGTTATCTTTTTCTGCCTCAAAGTAAATAGGTTTTTTCTGAATAGCGGTTTTCTTTTCTGTCAGTGTTTTCACAAATTCAACAATACCACCATTGTATTGAAAAACAGATTCGCGGGTTTCTTCACGGGTATCGCGCAGAGTAATTTTGATACCCTTATTCAAGAAGGCCAGCTCGCGCAGCCTTGAGGCCAGGGTATCAAAACGGTATTCAAGACTGTCAAAAATTTCTTCGTCGGCCAGAAACTTCACAGTTGTACCGGTTTTCTTTGAGGTGGCTGCTTTGGCTTTCAGAGGCGACTGGGGTACACCACGCTTGAAGTTCATGTTGTGCTTCTGCCCCTCACGCAGCACCTCAACGTGCAGCTCGGCAGAAAGAGCGTTCACCACAGAAACACCAACACCGTGTAGACCACCAGAAACCTTGTAGGCACCGTCACCAAATTTGCCACCGGCATGCAGTTTCGTCAGTACAACCTCAACCGTTGAAACCTTTGCTTTGGGATGAATTTCTGTGGGAATGCCGCGACCATTATCAGTAACCTGAATATAGTTGCCTGGCAGAATTTCGACAGTAACGGTATCGCAGAAGCCGGCCATGGCTTCATCAATCGAGTTATCAACGATTTCATAAACCATGTGATGCAGACCGGGCAGGTCGGTTGAGCCGATATACATACCCGGGCGCTTACGAACAGCTTCAAGGCCTTCAAGAATTTGAATTTTCGAAGCGCCATAATCAGACATGTTTTCGCCCTCTGCTGCAGTGTTCTCGGCCATATTAGATATTCTCTAACTCATCTATAAGATTATTCAGGGTCTCAGATTTTTCTGAAGATTTCGAAACCACTGTATCTGGTTGAGACATTATGTCGCTCATTTTTGTATCTGCCGCTGGTTTCTTACCCCAGTAGATCTTGCCTACTTTAACTCTGATACGGCTGATGGCCGGGTTAATGGCCTTCACTTTCTCAAGAATTTTGTTCTGTATTAATTGTAGTTGCTGGCCAAAGATATTGTGATCAGTTTGTATATAGAGTTCACCTTTTTGAATCTTGAAGGGCAGAGAGTGAGTAGCCAGAGCCTGGGTGACAATTTCAGGCCATTTGCGTTTTATTTCAATGATGTCTTGTTCGGCCAGCAGGCGGCCCAGCTCTTGCGGCTGTTTATGGCGCCCCAGGTGTTTTATGAGTTCTTCGAAATCATTTCGGCCTAACTGGTAGTCTTCTGCCATTTTGCTGCCCGGCTATGATGCAGAAGTGGGCAGGCCGGTCGAGTAGATATTACTGATTAGTAGAGTTTATGCTCATGGTGCCTTCATCTGGGTCGTACGTCCACCCTCCGCGGCCGTTTCGGGCCAGGTGAATTACATTTGAGCGTGTACGGTCTTCAACTGGCACCTCACCCAGAACTTCTTTGAGCTCTTGCACATTTTCAGGAAAGCGCTCGTTTCGCAGCTGAAAGTTCATTACTTTCATACGCATAACAAACAGCTTTCTTTTGCTGCTTTCAAGTTCGGCTTTGAGATCACGAGGTTTGGTCTGTACAATGGTTTTGGTTTCGCCCGAACCAAGGCCCTTCAATTTCTTTTTCAGGCGTTCGTTTTCATCGAGCAGTTGGTATGCAATCAACGAGGTGTTTTCAAGCTCGTCTTCGAGATTTTGCAGGCGCTTTTCGTCATTGCAGGCCGCCAGCAGTAAAATAACAGCTATAAGTGCAATTTTTTTCATTTAAATCTCCCGAATGAAAAGTTTACCCGTTCTTTTATTATATCGGTATGTTCCCCGTTTAGGGTTAGGAATCTCATAGACGTGATATTTATTCAAGAACAATAATAGTTCGTTTAAATCAGTAGGAAACCTTCCGTTCTGCACCTTGAACTTATAGATTGAATTTCGAAGATACTGCAGAATGACCCGGTCATCATCGTTAATATCGCCATATTCATATTCAGGTGCGCCTACTTTCTTCACTTTCTGCGGCCCGGCCCTCAAGCCAAAGGGGTACTTGGCCCCGCCACCAAACTGCACCCGCAGGCCAAAATGGTGCTGCAGACCAAAGGTCGACGATGGTTCGGCTGAATAGGCAATTTCATAGCGCGTATTGTGAAAATCTACAAATACACTGGCCCCACCAGCCGGGGCAATCTCAGTTTCATTCGAGCCATCGGTGGTAATCTGTGAGATGCCACCGCGCAACTGAAAGTAGCGCATGATGGTAAACTCAACCGCCCCGCCATAGGCAATCTCGGTTTCATGAAAGCGGTGAACAAAAAGTTCGAGGTTGGTTTCAAGATAACTGAAATTGGTTATGTTATAGTAGATACCACCTGCATAGGCCCAGGGCAGGGCTGTGGTGATTTCACCGTATTTAATACCCGGCGATATATTTTTCACCATGCCACCAATACCAAGATTCAGGTTCTTACCCTGCTTGAATATTGAGGGTACATCGAAATAGTAGATCATGCCCATATCAAGGGCGGCGGTTCGGCCTACAAAGTCACCCAGGCGAGATTGAATCAGTTTACCAGTAAAGCCAAAAGAAAAATCAGCAAAGTGCAGGGCATATGAGCCCGAAGCCAGAAAGTCAGAGGCGCTGGTATTACTCTGCACAAAGTCATCATCATAGACATCGATGTTGCCACTGCCAAAGTAGCGGGCTGAGAAACCTACCACCCCGAATGACAGGGGAGTGTTAAATGCCATGTTCTGTGAGGTTAAATCGAATGGCAGAGTTTCATAAGAACCGTAAAACTGGCCATAGTCTTGCAGGGCCATGGTCGCGGGGTTGCTCATCATAGTCCAGATTGAGGTGCCCATGATAAAGCCGCCGCGCTTAAAGGCGTCTTCGACCGGCGAGGCCGGTGAACGCAACAAAGGCACACTGGTAAGACCTATTTCAGCCTGTAGGGCAAGGGGAAAGATGAGAATTACTAATAAGGCTAGTGCCCTGCACCAAGTGAGCATATATTTTACAACAAAAGAAAAGAACATGGGTGTTTTTTCCACCTTTTTTCACAATAGTGGCTTCATTCACCCGGCACACCACGACCCTATGTAATATGACGGCACCTTCATGCCATGTACATCAGTTTTTTTGTCACTAACTTGTGCAGTGTGATGGGGATACTGGGTTGCCAGAGCAAAGGCAGACCTTGATGTCACTCTGAGGCCGTAAAGGGCCGAAGAGTCTCTGCCTCAAAGATTACAAGGTTTTCGTAACGAACAAAATGCTGGCACAGACCCGAGTGAGACCATATTTATTTGTATCTACCGTTATAGCACCCCCCCCCAATTTAAATAACAATTTGTTTGCAGCGCTGAGGCCCTGTAGTAACTTATACTCATGCTGAACCCCTCAGCCATTCTTGATAAAGTTTACCGCAGTCGAAAACTGCCGGCCCGCTTTGATGGTGAAATACATACTTTTGACCTTGATAAAACTTACCTGGCCACCGAGTTTGAGACTCTCAGCGGTCTGGTGCGCATACCCTTTGAAAGCGCCGAAGAAAAACAGAATATTCCCGGGGCGGCCGCCCTGGTGCGTGAAATCAGGCGTGGCCCAAAACAAGATGAAGGGCCCACGCCGCTGTATTTCATCTCGGGCTCACCCAGCCAGATGGAAGGTGTCATCAGAGAGAAATTCAAACTCGACGGCGTGACCTTTGACGGTATTCTTTTTAAAGATTTTACCTCGGCTTTGAAACGTTTTAAGTTTCGAATGATCATTGATAAGATTGGTTACAAGCTGAACGCGCTACTCTATGCACGCAGTACTTTTCCCCGTAAGGCCGACGAAGTTCTCTATGGCGATGACTCTGAATACGATGCCACTATTTACTCGCTGTATTCTGATATTCTGGCCGGTCGACTCGAAGACTTTGAGGTGCTCACCATTCTTAAACGCTGGCAGATTGACCGGGGCGAGCTTGAAAAGATTCGTAAGAGCCTGACCCGGCTGCGCCAAAGCGGCTGGAAGTCTCGCGACGCTGTAAAACGAATCTTCATTCACTTAGAAACCGGCAGCTCACCGGCTGACTATCTGACCCTTACCCAGAAAGTCACACCTACTAAAAACTATTTTCAAACGGCCATTCTGCTCTACCAGATGCAGCAGATCTCGCGGGCCGGCCTGTTCAGAGTGATCTCTGAACTGCTGCGGGTCTATAAATTTCGTATGATTGATTTTCTGGCTTCGACTGAAGATCTATTAAGCCGTCGCCTCATAGACCGGCGTGAAGCTAAGAAACTTTTAAAGATAATTTCAAAGGGCAACCCATTGGCGCTGCCCCTGCAGTGGCTGGCCGATATGCGCGACCAGTTCTCGGGCATTATCGAAGAAGTCAACATGATGCCCCCCCAGCTGGCGGGCACCAACCGCAAAGACAAAGAGCGGCCAGCTCTTGATTTGTATTTGAAGTATACGCCGAAGCGGCGTGTGTAATACGTCTATAGTGCTATTCAATGGGTATCTTTTTCACTATAGTATCAAAATTGAGGTTGAGAACCATCACGACCTTTCTAGCTCTGATTTCTTGCCTTTCTGCACAAGAGCGTTTTACAATATCAAACCATAAGCAGACCGCAGAACTAACAGCTTTTGAGAAGAAAATACTCTCGGCCATTGTAAATGATCGCCCTGATCTATTAGTAT
>CAZHLC010000359.1:0-717 GCA_964532545.1 uncultured Leptospiraceae bacterium
TAGATATTGGCCTTCTGTTTGGCCAGCAGTACATCAACTTCGGCCATGCGACGTGCGCCCTCTTTACCAAAATACTTTTCTCTCAGGGCATTTACCTGACTGCTGCGGGTATTATCATCAAGCTTTTTCAGATCATCGTTGCGCAGAGTCATTTCAATGTCATAAACATTGAATTTCTCTTCTTTGGCAGTCACCTCGTTATAGTAATCACCATAGACATCTTTACGCATATCATTCCACTGTTTGACCCGCTCATCGCCAGAGAGGTCTTTGGCATCTTTCATAAAGTCTGCCATGCGCTGGTTATACTCAACCCGGGCTTCATCAAGCCCGAATACCAGCCTGGCGTTATAGTCACCGAGGTATTCGCGCCGTTTCTGCTTGAGGATATTAAAACGTTCTTGCAGACTGGCCTTGCCGAAATCATACTCGCGCATATTCTTTTCGTAGATCAGGTATTTATCATAAAGGGCGATAATCTTCTTGTTATCAGGCTCTGCAAACTTGCTGGCCAGAAAGGCCCTGATACGCTCACTGCATTGTTCGGGTTTCATTTCTTTGGGGCAGCGGCGCCGTAACTTCCATAATTCTGATACAAGATTAATCTGGCCCTTGTCAGCCATGGCTACCAGCTCATCGTAGCCGGGCAGATTATTCTGGTCAAAAAGCGACATGGCCTGTTGCACCATGAACTCAGGGTAACTAAAAGATGAAACT
>CAZHLC010000359.1:734-5152 GCA_964532545.1 uncultured Leptospiraceae bacterium
TCATAATCAGGGGCGTCAGCTGCGGTTAGCTGGGCAGAATTTTTGTTGCCGTTATCAGCGTTATCACTGTCAGAGAATACCAGATAGCTTAACAGAAGAATAACCAGCGCCAGCCCCCCAAACAATAGAACTTTATTTCTCTGCATGGGGATAAAAAAGCTCAGGTAAGAGATGGGTAAAGTTGAATTTACTTTTTTCTTACATGACAACTTCTCAGGTTGGTGCCCAATGACCACCCTATGCAACGACTCATACCGATACTTGTAAAAATTCTGGCAATTCTTGGCATTGACCTGTCAGTTACACTGGGCAGCGACCAGATTACAGCACTGCAAAAGTATATGAGCAAACCCCTGGTTACTCTGGCAGGCATGCTGATCACGGTGCTGCTGTTCTATTTTCTCATGACTTATATTGAACAGTTTGTCAAATGGGTGCTCGAAAAGATTCTGAATGTTGGTAAACAGGTACAATTCAGGGGCATTGGCCTGATTGTAATCATCGGTATACTTTACCTGGGTATGTTCTACGCTTATTACTTTGTCTACTTCAAAAAGTGGCCTACTCTGGCGACTTTAGGTCTCTAAATGAGCACATCGAAAATATTGACCGGCCTATTATTGGCTTTTCTATCTATAGGCGCATTGCCAGAACTGCGGGCGGCCTCGAGGCAGATGTATATTGTGGCCATACTCACCCAGGGTGAATCATATTACGTTCGCAATCGCAAAAGGTATAAGATCAAGGTGCGAACTATTTTCAATAAAGATGATACTATCATAATCAAAAACGGCAGAACAAGAATTCAGGTGGGCCCATCGGCGATAATATCAATTCGCAAAAACACCACCCTGCAGCTGAAAAAGTTACTCTATAACAATGGGGTTTATCAGTTCAGAATGAGCATGCGCCGGGGCTCTACATTTCACAGGGTGATTAAAAACAAAAAGTACCGCTATGACTATTCAGTGAAGACACCCACAACCATTGCCGGTATCAGAGGCACAGAATTTATCGTAAATGAAAAGGTTGTCGCCGACAAAAAGAAACAGCCAGAGTCGGGCGTTTTTGTTTTTTCGGGCATTGTTAACATTGCATTTAAAAAGCAGAACTTCGACCTTAATGCCAATGAGCAGGTCACCTTCAAGAAGAACCGGGCCGTGCGCAAGAAGCTGAGCAAAAAGGTGAAAAAGCAGCGCAGGGTCTTCAAGGGCATGAAAGCTATGAATGCCGAAACCTTCAACAAATTGCGCCAGGGCCCCGGTCAGTTAAAAAACAAAAAAGAGAATAGCAGCAACAAACTCGAGCAGGGTAAAAACCGATTGAAAGACAACAAGAGACAGTTGAGGCAGAACCGCCGGCAAAACCAGCGTATGAACCTGCGCAAGAATCGCAGAGTGAACCGGCAGAACCGCATTCGCCAGCGACGTGGCCGCGAGCGTCTGAAGAAACCCTGAGATGTTCAGGGCCCTTCTCACCCTGCTGCTTCTGTGCTCATCTTTGCGGGCCCTCAATTTTACAGTGGGCTCATACAGCAACTACTACAGTGATTACCCCAGCCGGGCTGGCTGGGGGCCCTATGCCGAAGCACGAATCAAAGCCAGCGCAGACGTGACCATGCGCAGTCGCTTCACCAGGGCACAGAACTATGTAGTTTTCGATGGCTCAGAGAGTATCACCTACCTTGAAAATAATGAGCTTGAGCTGGGTGCCCTCTACAACATTAGCCGCAAAGCCACGGTTTCTTTCGACCTGCGCGGCGGAATGGGCAGCTCAAACACGAGGTTACTGGCAGCATCAACTGGTCTTGAGTATTTTTTCGCCAATGATATAATGCTCTTTACTTATATCAATGCCACCCGAGAGACTTATGAGGTGAATGAGCTGGCCATAGAAAATGACTATATCATCGGTACTCTTGGCTTTGCCCCCATGCTTTCCCGTAATCTTGAGTTGATTCTCAAATCTGATGTGAACACTTCAAAGTATTCAACCAGCAGCACAAATGAAAATGCAGTTTATTTAACACTTGGGGCCAACTACTATCAAACCAACTGGTTATACTATGGTTTAGAAATCAGGGGTGCCTCTGATTTGGGCGACTACCGGGCCATGGGTGGCGGGGCCAATGCCGGTCTGCTGCTGTGGTCAAGATTGCGCCTGACCCTGAATTATCAGTATTTATTTAATAGAGAGGTTTCGACCATAGACGGGGTCAGCACCAGCGAAAGTTTTAACAGCCACATGGCCTTTGCAGATCTGAGCTTATCTTTTTAAAAGCTAATTATACTTCATGGTTTCAACAATCTTATGAATGCGCGCACCATCACCATAGGGTGATGAAACGAATAGATAGTGAAACTGTTTTGCAAAAACCAGAAAATGGTCTAGCCTGGTTTTACCGATGCGGTATCGCCATTTCAGCACATCAAAACCGGCTATTTTCAGCTTCTGAACTTTGCTGTAATGACCAAATTTATTTTCAGGGTAAGAGCGCTTAATGTCTGCTCGAACTGTTTTTTCATCTGCAACGCCCAGCACATAGAGCTCACAAAGCCAGCCCGACTCTGAATGCACCTGCTGCACATAAGGGGGTAATTCGGGCTGTTTACAGAATTTGATCTGCTGCTTTACCCGATAAAAATAACTATCTGCTTTTTTGCGCTGGGGCTTTTCTAAGACTTCGAAAGGGCCAAGATCTACCTGTATCTCTGTGTTGCTGAACATTTTTTTCTTCTTTGAGTCTACGCTGCTGCTGCAGGCCAGCAAAAATGCCATGACACCGCAAAAGATGGAACGGAACATTGCTGCAGTCTGCAGGCGAGGCTGCATTCAGCAACCATTTATTTACAGGCGGGTGAACCGCTTTACCTTACAAAGCCTGCCTGAAAAATCGCCCCAGTTCTATGGCAAAGAAACGTAAAAAGAAAAAGGCGTTGAGCCCGCAAGAAAAAGGGGCCCGCACCCGCAAACGTGTCAAACTGATGATCGCGATACTGACTATACTCTTTATTGACTTTGTTCTCAGCTTGATCAACATGTTCGTAGTTAAACTTCAAGATGACATCAGCCCCTACTGGCTGACAGCCATTGGTATGATTCTGGTTGCTACCATATTCTTTCCTACTTTCTTTTTCGAAAACTTTCTTAACCGCGGAACAGAATGGGTTGTAAAGAAGTCTCTCGATGTGGGCCGTTCTTTTCTGGGCCAGAAATGGGGGGTTGTGGCAATCTTCTTCACTCTGCTTTTTGTACTTTACGTGGCCCTTTACTGGGTCTGGTTTGATGTACCACCCTTTACCTGAAATGAGCAACAAGATAGTCATGAATGGTCGCCCCGGTAAAAAACGTACCTGCGTTGTCTGCGGTAAAGAGTTCACGGCCAAAGGCAACCAGAAAACCTGCAGCTTTCTCTGCTCTGATTCACCCAAAAATCTCAGACGCAAAGGGCGCAAGGGTTTACAGAAATTTCTCGACAGTATTAATGATTAATGCGTTTTTTCTGCCTGTTACTCGTCAGCCTCAGCGGCATACAGGCCGAGGTCTCTCTACTCAAAACCCGTTTGCAGGTTCAACCAGAGTTTTTCACCGCTGAACCAGATGCTGCCAATCATAACATTAAGATAACAGAGGGTCATATCTCAGCCAGGCTTGGCCAGTCACTGGCACTGGTCAGCTCAAAACAGCAAGAGCACTGGTGGGCAATTCTTGCTGAGCCCTTTGTAGAGCTGCACAATTTTCAGACAGGCGAAGCCGTGCCCTGGCAGCTATGGCGGGCCCAGTTCAGCCTGGGCGCCCTGCTGGGCAGGGGGCCTCTGTCTCTAGAGCTCTCGTATGTTCACGAGAGCGACCATGCAACCGACGTTGCCTTTATCACAAAACACAGTAATCTGAAACCAGAGTTTTTTGATAATCGCAGCCTGCGCTCATTTGAATATTTTAAGGTCGCTCCGGCCTTCACCTCACAGTCAAGCTGGCTGCTCTGGCAAATCAGGCCAGTGGGCCGCATCTATACGATCCCCCTGAACAGTTCGGCTAGTCACAATCTAAAGTGGGCTCTGGGCAGCGAGGCAAGGGCAGGCTATAAGGTAAACAATGGCTTCGTTCTATGGCTGGGGGGATACTATGAATTTATACAGGCAGATTACAGCAGCAAACAGAACGATTTTGCCACGCCCCTGCCTGGTGACCTCTGGTATCGCACAGTATTTCTGGCTGCCAGCTGGCAGAGCAACTCACGAATTGAATTGAGCCTGGGCTACACCGATAGTAATGGTCGGGGTTTAGATTTTTTACAGAGATACCGGGGTTTACAAATCAAGCTGAGCCTGGTGCTCTAGCATAAACCATGGCCGCATATTTAAAACCAAGATAGGTCAGCAGAAAAGTAAAAACCAGCAGGTTCAGGCGGGCGGCAA
>CAZHLC010000360.1:0-5135 GCA_964532545.1 uncultured Leptospiraceae bacterium
AAAGCAGGCCAAAGCAGCGGCGCCAGTACAATCTAGAGCAGATGTTTCACTGATTCTAGTCGGCGACTGAGATGGCAACTTTACCCTGCACACCGTCTTTGAGGCGCTGCATGGCGGTGCGTAGTTGACCCAGGGGGTAAGTGTCTGCAAGGGGAACCTTGATGGCCCCATCGGCCACGAGTTTGATCATGGCCTCCAGGTGGGCGGGTAGCGACTTCACAAGAACCATGGTACAGCTGCGCTTTGAAAAAGTCGAAGTCAGTATGCCCTGAATCAGCGATGCTGATGGCCCCAGAGTTACATAGCTACCACTCTTTGTCATAAAAGGCGCAGCTTTTGAGTAACCCATGTTACTGGCCACGTCGAAAACCATATCAAAGCTCTGGCCAAGATCTGCAATACTCTGTTCGCGATAGTCAATCACATGGTCAGCCCCCATTGATTTTACAAATTCGCTGTTTTTAGAGCTGCAGGTTCCCCAGATTTCTGCGCCGATATGCCGGCCCAATTGTACTGCGAAACAGCCCACGCCGCCTGAGGCCCCATTGATCAATACTTTCTGCCCCTTTTGCAGCTTTGCTACTGAAAACATGGCCTGCCATGCAGTCAAAGCTGCGGTGTTGGTAGCTGCGGCCTGTATATGTTCAACCTCAGCCGGTTTGCGGGCAATTTCATTGGCCTTTACAGAAACATAGTCTGCCAGGCTACCTTTACTGTTCAGTGTAGAGTAGGGCAAATGGCCGAACACCTGATCACCGAGTGACCATGAGTTTACCCCTTTGCCGAGTTCGACGAGCTCACCGCTGAAGTCGAAGCCCAGGCGAATTGGTGTGGCCCATGCGTGCACGAAGCGCCCGCCGTCTTTTCCACTGACAACTTTCAAGTCGGCCGGGTTAAGAGATGATGCCTTTACTTTTAGAAGTACCTCGCCTTTGGCCGGCGCTGGCTTTTCTGTTTCAATCTGTTCAACCTGGTCAAAACCACCCCGATTGCGGGCTACGAATGCTTTCATAGTAATGCCTCTCTAGTATAGCTAAGATTTTAAGGTCACTACTTTAATGGTCATTGAGAGGTAAAAGCCTATTCAACAGAATAAAGCGCCGCTTTACCAGTCGGCAAACCGGCGATGTCAAGAGTGAGTTCGATATTAGCCGTTAGTACAGCCGCGAATCGTAATTGTGCCTTTTTCAATGCGTCCGTCAGTTTCCATTTCGTATTCGGCTGAGGCATTGGTGGTAAAGGTGATTGAACCTTTCGCCGAGTCATTGCCACCGATTTCAAATTCAATAGTGCCACCACGGGGGCGGCAGCCCCCAGCATCCCAGCGCAGGTCTTTAAGAGTCGATACATTAAAGTCGCCTGACATATTGGTGAGTTCAACTTTGCCATTGAGAACATCATCGAACGAACCCGTTGTCGAAAAATCGACAATGGGCTCCTCGCCGTTGGCTGTTTTGGTAACATACTCATAAACCAATTGGTCACTGGCTGTGTAGGCCTTCTGGGTGTGGTTAATGGCAAGTCTGAACTGGCTGGCGCTGAGAAAGTTAAGTTTATGGCTTGCTTTGATGGGGGTGCCACTGCCGTTATCAACTGTCTCGGTCATGTTACCTGAGAAAACTACATACTTTGCCCCGCGGGCATGACCATGATGTGAATGACGTTTTCGCCGCTCTTCATCATCATCGTCGTCATCGTCATCATCGTCATCATCGTCGCCACTGAAGTCATTTGCCAGTGATACTCTGAAGCCGTCTGGTGCCACCAGCACAGTATTGCTGCCGGGCACGGGCCCAACTGGGGCGAGAATTTCTACAAAGATATGGGCGTTGCCCGAGGTGGTAAGAGCACCATTGGGTATTGTGCAGTCATTGAAAACCGGATGAGCAGTGACCTGCAGGCCATTTGCTAGAAAGACGGTTGTAGGGCTGGGTACTGTAACATTGCCTGAACTGCATGCTATGGTATAAGCTGCAACCCCGCCTCTTTTAGAGGCACCTTCGTGAATGCCTTCTGAAATTGATTCAAGGGTGGCCTGCAAAGAGCTTTTGGCAAAACTTTTAACCGTTGAATCTTGCTTCTCGGTATTTAAACCGCCTTCGCCCGCACATTGAATGAAAAAGAGGCTGAAAGCGCAAATCAGCCCAAGTGTAAATAATCCCCTCATACCTATATGATGAATTTAATGACTACCTTGTCAACTTTTTTTGAACTTTTCAGCTGAAAATAGTTCAGCGCTAGTCGCCGTATTCGGCAGGGCCGCCCACCAAATTGACTTGAAAAGAGAGGTTGCGAGAGCCCCGTTTAAATGTAACTTTAAACAGGTTCTGTTTTTTGGCGGCCTTCTCAAGCAGGCCCCAGCCGTCGATGGGCTTACCATCAACTAAAGAGATAATATCACCGGCGCGCAGGCCGGCCTTTTGAATGAAGCTGCCCCTGGGTACTTTGAGAATGCGATAAAAATCATGGTCACCTTCATAGAACCACTCAACAACCGTGCCATCACCATTGTAGAGCTTCATGAGGTAATCGACCATCTTCTGTCGTTTAACTGTAGGCTACCCCCGGCAAAAAGGGCAGTAAAACTGAGAATGATACAAAGGCTGGTGATTTGACGCAAAAGCAATTTTAAACCATTGCTTTAAGATGTCAAGTATCGCACTTTTTTTTAGCGGCGTCTGCGTCTCTTACGTTTTTTTGAGCGCCTCTTCTTTTTCTTCTTCTTGCCCGCCTTTAACGAACGCACAGCGCTTTTGGCATAGCTGCCAACTTCTTTGTCTTTCTGCAGGCGCTTAATATACTTTGCTGCTTTTTTCGCCTTCATTTGCTGTAGCGACATGATGGCATTGCGTTGCACCCAGCTGTTTTTATCTTTTAAGCTGCGTACCAGGGCTTTAGAGGCCTTGCGTTTAGCTTTTGGGCCGTATTTTCCCAGTGCGTTGGCGGCGGCCTGACGAACGATGTAGTGTTTATCTTTCAGGGCGCGGGTGAGAGTTTTGATTGAGCGTTTCTGCCTGAGTTGCCCCAGGGCCCACACTGCATTGCCCCGCACCCAGTGTTGTTTTGATTTGCGGGCCAGCTTCTCAATTTTTTTCACAGCCTTTTTGGCCTTTGGCCCCTGGCGACCGAGGCTCAGAATCGCAGCATCTTGTACGAAGGCATGTCTGTCATTAAGCAGCACAATGAGGGCTTTGATGGTTGCTTTGTTTGCCTTTAGTTGGCCGGCCTGCTGGGCCGCTGCAGCCCGCGCTTCTGCGCTGGGGTTCTGCATCTTTTTAATCAGCCTTTCATTGCCATAAGCCACTGACACCAGCGACAGCAGCAAAAGATAAATAAATATTTTCATCGTTCTCTCTCTTGTTATGGTTGCTCACCTGAATAACCGTCACGCCTGTGAAGGTCAATATCAATTGATTCAGTTTTTGTTTTAGACGCATAAGCCCGCTAGAGGGGTGTCGATTTATCGCTGATAACAAGACAATCAGGTGCCGGGTTGCTCAACGCAGACGATCTTAATGGCACTGCCACAGGTCAAAGTCTCGGCGCCGCCCGTGTTGTTGATAAAAGTAAGATCAGTGGCGTTGCCAGTGCCGCGACGGCCTGCACCGCCTGTGCCCGCCCAGTTTGAGCAGTTTTCGGGGCCAAGAGTGTAGTCTTGCTGTAGACCCGTCCATACATTTGAGGTGACGCTGAGGGCGTTCGTAAAAGGAAAAGTCGGCTTAGAAGCTGTGTCTGTGGTAGTAATGGTATTACCAGTATTCTGAAAATCAACGTATTCAGTGCTGGCCTGAAAGACCCAGTCGTTGCTTAGGTCGCGGGTACTATCAGTGGTAGCCAGCATGGCTTTAAAGGTGATGGCGCTCGCACCTGCACCGGTTACAATGCCGTCTGTCTGGCATTGGCTGTCGGCGCCGCTGATACCGCCCATATTACCATTAGTATTGCCGCTGATCATAAACATGCGGCCTTTATGGCCGGTACCAGAAAGGCTGATGGTATAGGTGCCTTCATCGGTATCGCTGTTTGAAATTGTCAGCGTTGCAGTGCGTGTGCCAACACCTGTGGGCGCAAAGCGCAGCACGAAGGTGGTATTCGAATTGCCGTTAACCGATGAGGCCGGTGCCGAGGTTACAACAAAGTCTGCTGAGTTGGTACCGCTGACGTTGGTACCGGTGATGCTGAGAGTGCCGGTGTCGGTATTCTCAATGGTGAAGGTTTTGCTGGGCCCGGTGGGGGCGATCATTTCATCACCGAAGGTGTAGTTGCCACCAGAGGCAATTGCGGCATTTGATGGATCTTTAACGTTAATTTCTACCGGGCCGGTTGAGGTGCTGCCGTTACTGCCGATATCGACCGAAGAATCGCCGTAAAAACTGCTGGTGTCAAAGCTGTTTGAGCAATGTGATAATAGAGCAGCAAAAAGAAGCAGAATAATTACGCGTTTCAACATGCTATTATAGTATTCACATAACCAGTCAGGCGTGCCAGTTAAATTTCATCTCTTTATTGGGGCCAATCTGATTGTGTTATAGTCTAAAAGACGCTTTTTTACAATTGAAGTCAACAAATTGGCCGGCCAAAAGGGTTGACCTTCTCTATTACCAGCTGAAATTCGTTTGGTGAGTGCCCATGAACCCAGAATGCAGGCCTTTAAAAAAGGGGCTACCGTGGTTGTGCAGAATTCGGCTAACCCCGGGCTCTTTTACATCGTAAAAAAGGGCCGTCTGGTGGTCGATTCTGAACACCGCCTGGCAGACAAAGAGCTGTCGCGCTTTGAGGTGGGCGACAGCTTTGGGCTGGTTTCGGCTCTGACAGGGCACCATTTTCTGGTAACTATCTATGCCGATAGCGATGCCGAGGTGCTGCAGATACCCGTGGCCATGCTGGGCTCGTATATGAAAAGCCAGAAAAATCTGGCCCTGAAAATCATGGGGCTCTACTCTCGTGAGCTACGGGCTCTGCAAAAACACCTATCAAAGGCAAACAAAATGCATGAGCGGCGTTTTCATCCCCAGCAGATGCTGCAACATGCCAAAACCTACATGGGCTGGTCAAAACCACGTATGGCAGCCTATGCTCTTAATCACTTTATTCAGTGGGCCGAGCGTCATGGCCAGCAGAGCGAGTTGCTTGAA
>CAZHLC010000361.1:0-5129 GCA_964532545.1 uncultured Leptospiraceae bacterium
TATTGGGGCGGGTTAGCATCGTAAAAAGCTATATTGTTTGCCCCCTGGCCCTCGAAAATATGCAGATTAAACGGAACTGTTCCTGTTTGCAGGGGTTTCTGTGAATCAAGGCCGGGGTGAGTTTCATCGGCCCAGAGAATAGCCTCGCGATCTGAAGTCGCATTCCAGACATCGATGCCAATACCAAAACGTACATTGCCCATGCCTGTGGGGTTAGCATCAAAACCCGAGCCGGTGGCCCCATCAGATGAAGTAATATTGAAGCTGGTTACCAGCCCACCTGCAGATGGGTTTGTGGGTAAATCACACTGCTCGCCGGTATTGTCACCACAGGTAAGATATTTAATCACTGGGTTGGCCACGATGGTTGAATTGTAACCAGCAGAAACAATAGTAGAAACATCTGCCGAAGAAAGATCAATGTTACCAACTGGATTATTGAGACTCAGCGAACAGGTGGCTACCCACTGAAAACCATCCCAGAAATGGCAGGGTGGTGCATCATCAATAAACACTTCTTGCGATGCCGATTGGTTTGAAGTATTGCCTGCATTGTCATCGGCGGTTACATAAAAATAATACCGACTGGCAGGCAGGTTGGTGTTATTCATCATCACCGTATCGAAAATGATTAACTGCTTCTTGGTACCAGTGGGGGCCCCACCAGAGTATTCATCATACTCTTCGATCACCGCCGTTGAACCGGCGACGGTGCAGGTACCACCTGAGGTACAAGAATTACTGCAACCACCGATAGAAGTATCCCAACACAGTCTGTAGTCTTTAATACCCGAGGCCGCAGTTGCCCCCTCAGAAGTATCATCTGCCACATTATTCCACACGATCACAAGGCGATCATCGGTGCCGCCCGAATCTTTTTTATTGGTCACAGGTTTATTCAGCGAATTAAAGTCGAGACGCGCATTATTGGCAGTCAAATCAGCAAGGTCGACTGCAAAGTTTTTGTTAGTGGTATCAAGGGCCGTGGGTATACCATTGAGAGTATTGTAGCTATAGAACCGAATTGTACCAGGTGTATTGGGGATATTATTATCAAAACAAAACAGGCTGGTATTTAAAACAAATGAGCCATCGGTATTAGACACATTGCCGGCTGCATCGCCTAGCCAGAAATAAACGTTTTTACAGCCATCATTGCTGCTCGCCGGATTGTAAAATATGTCAAAGTAGGGGCTACCATCATTCTGCACCGAGGCAATCACCCCACCCGTGGCCGAATTCATATCATCGCCCGGCCCCGTACCACCACCGGCATTGTAATTATTTGTTACATAGTATCGTGCTGTAGAAAGCGCAGCCCCTGGTGCAGGGTTGGGCGGGTCATTCCACCTTACCCTGACAATGTTCTGATTGCTCCACATCGAGGTGGTGAACAAGGCCGGGTTTAGATCTGGCGCACCGCCAGTAAAGGCGGGCACATTATTCGGGTCGTAGGTATAAGTATTGGTGTTTACCCCGAAAACATCAACATAACCAGCACCCAGATCTTGGGTCAGCCGCATCGACCCGGGTGCACCGGGTGACTGCGTATCAAGGTTTACCGCCGCACAGACCTTGGCATCGCCATATTTCATGGGCGACGTCCATACAAGATCTCCCAACAGTTCGGCGGCTACGGTATTGTTCGGGGTGAAACTAGAACCCGCATATTTCAGACCGGTGATATTGCCGGCATTGTCTTTATAGCGGGCACAAATCGAATACCAGCCCTGGCCCACATTGCTAAAGGCAAAACCACTGCTTGCAGCAAAGTTCTGCACATTGCTATTGGTAACATCAGAGAAGGTCTTAGCAAAATCAACAGAGAGCGTTTCACCGCCCGCTGAGGGCTGGGTTGCCCCAATGTACTTAGCTCGAATTTCCATCGAATCACTGGCCGCAATTTGAGAGCCTGCACCATCGGCCACACTGGCAAATACGGTCACCGTTGGCGAGTTGATGGTTGCAGTGGCCGCGCCATTGACCAAAAAGGTACAAGTGTGTGAGGGGTGTTCGCAGGGGGCGAACTGATCTGTGCGCACCGTAGCACTGGTATTACTTTCATTCAAAGCCCGATCACGATATAAAATGTAAACCGTGTGAGCCCCATCAGTTTGAATAATCGAATTACCATCAGTAACGCCGTTGGCATCATCAATATCTATGTTTAAATTGCGAATATCAAAACCAGAGGCAAAGCTCTGGGGTGTGACACTGGGAGTTTTTGATACATTGTTCACTGCAGCCCCAATTGCATGAGCAACCGGCGAATAACGCTCTAAGGTCAGATTATTACTTGCTTTAGCGGTAACTTTGACTAATTCGCTTTCAAGCTCAATATGATCACCGACATCTATGGCCGCCGCAGAGGCCACAGCCACTACGACAGGATTGCCTGTACCTATAGCACCAGTCAGGGTGGTAGTATTATTTACCCCGTTCACCAATTGCCAATTAGCCGACACGTAAGGAAACAAATTGCCAATAGCCGGGGGCGTAGTAGCTGGATTATACATATAATAGACATCACCAACCCCGCTATGCAGGTCATTTACATCGAAGGTGATATTTGAGGCGGTATTGCCCTGCATGACCCATTTGTTATACCACGATGTGCCATTGTTATTGGGCTCATCATTAGTGGGCAGGCTCAAACCAGAAGTCAGGGTTGGAGCGACTTTATCGAACATAAAGGCCCTGGTACCAGACTGGTAAGTGCGCACCCCGTTGCTATGAATGCCACGCATAGTCATATAATAGGTATTACCATCAACTAGGCCTGAGCCAAAGGCTGAGGCCGAACCACTTGCATTATCGATATACCAGTAGGCGCAGCCATCCAGGGTCAGGGTATTTGTGGTGCCGGCACCACAGTTACCCGCATCGAGACCAAAGGCATATTCGACCTGAGGGGTAGTCACGCCAGCCCAGGCCCCTATTAGGTTATTACCGGCCAAGCCACCGTTTTGATATTTTTGCACTGAGACAAGAGGGCGATTAGCAGCATCAGGAAAACCGCCGCTACCCACCTGGTTCAGTGTTACAGTACCTGAAGTAAGACCAGACACATCGAAGGTACCATTGTTTGTAAGCTGGTAGTAATTGATTGTGATGTTGCCGCCATGGCCCTGGCCAGTGGGGTCGCCGTTAGACCCTGGTTGGCCATTTATTGTAACATTGGTGAAACCATTGAAATAAGTCCAGCCGCAGCCTTTAGAACCGCAACCGCCTGAACCACCTGCTCCACCTCCACCTGAACTACCCCCAATTGAGGATATTTTCGCATTCGGTTCTAAAGTGACAAAGGTGCTATATATTTCTACAGCGCCCCCTCCCCCGCCTGGATTTGCCCCGCTAACATCAACATTATTAGCCCCGCCCGCGCCTCTAAGGTGAACGTCACTTGAATAGATTGAGACTTTTCCTCCACCAGCGCCACCCGGTGCGTTCGCTTGGCCAGGACTACCAGTCGCACTACCATTAGCGCCGGTGCCCCCTTGCCCAGGAGCGCCGCCAGCACCACCAAGGGTTGCGCCATTCGGTGAACCATAGCCGCCATAGCCACCACCGTTGCTTGAGCAACCACTTGTCCATCCGCTTAAACCATTTGAGCCATTAGGAAAGCCAGTACCCCCGGTACCACCAATGATACCATTACCGCCATTACCGCCAGGGCCAGAGTCATGTGTCGATCCATTGCCGCCATTTCCCGATGATCCCCCATTGCCACCATGGGCGCCCTGAGGTGCGAGACCACATCCAACTCCAACATAAAAGCCAAAGCCACCGTTACCAGACCCACAACCATCACCACCTTGATAAGCACTTAAGCCACCATCACCATTAGCCTGTCCGCCGTTACCACCACCATTACCCGGTAAAGCTCCGGCCAACCCGCCGGCTCCTCCATCAAGGCCTGCACCGCCTGCACCGCCATTTGCGCCACCACCGCCGTGACCGCCAAACCAGCCGTGAAAAGTACAAGATGGGGGAAAACCTATGCTTTGAAAAGCTGCGCCGCCACCGCCACCCCCACCACCCAATTTGGTACTATTGCTACCCGCATACCCCTTACCAACCATATCAATCTTACTGGTCGCATCAATATCGAGGGTAGTGGCAACATGCAACTCGAGGTAGCAGGGTGGGGTCGTGCAGGTCGTGGTGAGCACACCGTTATTTCTAATGGTAACGCTGTGAAAATAGTGAGGGTTATTTGGGGTTAACTGGTGCGTCGTATTATCTACAACAAGGTCACCCCCATTAGATATGGGACCAACGGCTTGAATTTTCAACTCAGGCAGGTAGAAAAAAGCGATCAGAATAAGAAGAAAAACAAATGTCGAAAGAACAAATCTAGACCAACGCACTCCCCTTCCCCATACCGCTATATAAATCTGTTTTTTGCTGAGTCAAGGCCAAAAAGTGGCGTTAGAATGGCTCTTTTTCACCCTTAAACCCAATTTACCCCTCATTTCAAATTATGTTTCTGACCCAATGAAGGCCTTTCTCAAAGCTATCTTACCTCAATTCATTCTAAACTGGGTTCGCAACTTTAAATACTGGCGGCAAAGACGAACAGTCCATGATGTTGGGCAGATCAATCTCGACAGCGCCCTGGGCAAAAAGATCTATGGCTTTGCCAAAGACCCGAAAATAAAAACCATCGTTGAAATTGGCACCTGGAATGGGCTCGGTACGACGAAGTGTGTGGTTCAGGCCCTGCAAGATTCTGGTAAAACAGATTGCACCTTTATCTCTTTTGAAGTCGAGAAATTCATGTATGATCAAGCAGTGGCCCACCACGCCAATGCCGGCTTGAAGAATATGCAATTGATTCTTGGCCGCATCATAACCGAAGACGATCTTGATTGGTTCGACCATGGCGAGCTCACCGAAGATGAACTTCGTTATTTTAAAAACGATATGAAGAATATGCAACACACTGAGCTTTGTTTCGATGCAGTGCCAGATACAATTGACCTGCTGATACTTGACGGCAGTGACTATACCACTTACCCCGAATGGCAAAAACTTAAAGACCGCACAGACATTGTGATACTCGATGACGCGGCATTGCGTAAATGTGCCAAAATACGCCAAGAGGTCATCGATTCAAAAGATTATGA
>CAZHLC010000362.1:0-5127 GCA_964532545.1 uncultured Leptospiraceae bacterium
GGTTGATGAGCTGCTGGTGGCACTTGAGCATGCCCGACAGAGCTCTGATGTCGGGGTCGTGCTCATTACCGGCAATGGCCCCTCGCAGAAACATAATAAATGGTCTTTCTGTACCGGCGGTGATCAGCGCATTCGCGGTAAAGATGGTTACCAGTATTCTGGTAAAGAAGAAAAGGTTGATAAGGCCAGCATGGGTCGCCTGCACATCTTAGATGTGCAGCGGTTGATTCGTTTCATGCCGAAAATTGTTATGGCAGTGGTGCCGGGCTGGGCCGTGGGCGGTGGTCATTCACTGCATGTGGTCTGCGACCTTACCATTGCCTCGAAAGAACATGCCATTTTTAAACAGACCGACCCCGATGTGGCCAGCTTTGACTCTGGTTACGGTTCGGTTTATCTGGCCCGTCAGGTAGGCCAGAAACGGGCCCGCGAAGTTTTTTTTCTGGGTCTTAACTATTCGGCTGATGAAGCTTTTGAAATGGGTATGGTAAACAAAGTAGTACCCCATGCTGAGCTTGAAAAGGTAGCCCTTGAATGGGCGGCCATCATGAACAACAAATCACCTACGGCCATGCGTATGCTGAAATATGGTTTCAATCTGCTAGATGACGGGCTGGTTGGCCAGCAGCTGTTTGCCGGTGAAGCAACCCGCCTGGCATACGGAACTGATGAAGCTGAAGAGGGCCGTAATGCCTTTCTTGAAAAGCGCGATCAAGATTACACGGGCTTTCCCTGGTATTATTGATGTAGCAGGGGCTAAAGACCCTGTTTAACAGAAATAGCCTATCTCTATTTGATGGCATGAAGAAGTTTGCTATTACCTATGGTAAATTCTCACCTCGATTCTGAATAGACAGGGTATTAAACCCCTGCGCTATGAAGAGACAATAATGTCTTTACAGGTGATGAATCAGGGGTATCATCGCCGTTCATGGATGTTGAAATCACATCTCAAGCGGTACCTGATGGGGTAAGGCTGCAAATAGAAGGTAAGATCATTCTGGGTAGCACCCAGTATTTTGAAAAAGACATAACGAAAAACGGCTTTGAAGGTAATCACAAAGTAATTGAACTTGATATGGGCAACGTCAGCCATATTGATTCGGCCGGCATGGGTGCTTTAATGCGCCTGCATCAAGAAGCCCGCAATCATGGCAAAGAGCTGGTGGTTGTTGCTCTCAGTAAAAAGCTTGAATCGCTGTTCGAGCTGACCCGGTTAAATAAATTTCTGAATGTCAAGGCCTGAGCTGCGCTGGCGAACTTCAGTCTGCCTGTTGCACAATCTCATTGAGCAGGCTCTGTAGCCAACTGCGACACTCTTCTTCTGAGCTGAACTGCCTGTTAGTGAGATTTTCTATCTGCAGGTGATCAACCTCATTCTGCAGCATTTTCTCAAGTTCGCGACGTAGATTATGCACGTCTGCCTTGAAGGCTACAACTCGGTAATCAGCAATAATTTCTTGATCGGTCAGGTTTTCAAAATCACAATCAGGAAACCATGCCGCCAGAAACTGTGCTATAGTAGGGTAGTTCTCGTCTAATTTCATGTTGGGTATGCCGTTAGTATTATAAATTTCGATTTTCTGATACATTTCAATATCACTCTGATATTCTTAAGTTTACGAATTCTGCGTTCTCTGCGTTTGATGCCCTTGCCGATGTAGATTTTTCCCTTTTGAAAGAGAGCCAATCGCATGCCGGGCCGGGCTTTCTTTAACCAGCGCCTGACTTTGTTTCTTTTTTTGCGAAGTACATAGCGCACAGCCCGCTCAGCCGCTTTGAGATCATAGAAGGTCGATGAGGCACTGATACGCTGGTTTTTGCGCAGACGTTCAATCAATTGGCGGTCTGATTTGCCAACATGGCGCTCGATCGTATGGCCACCCTGCCTTTCGTAGCTCTGTAGCGACAGCACGGCCAGAGAAGCCGCTGCCGAGCTGAGCAGAAAGAAGGGTAATATGCAACGCAGCAGCAGTCTCATGGGCGCTGCACAGTGCCGAAAAAAGTGGCAGCGGGGCAACCCTTTATTGCAGGGCGCTGTTTACCAGAATTTCGCGGGGCTTTGAGCCAATCTGGGGGCCGATCAGCCCACGGGCTTCGAAGGCCTCAATTAACCGGGCGGCCCTGTTATAGCCAATACGCAGGCGGCGCTGAAGATAAGAGGCCGAGGCCTTACCGCTTTCAAGAATAATATTCCAGGCTTCTTCAAACAGGGCTTCATCTTCAGACTCAAGAGCCCCGGCCTTACCCTTGGGGTCTTCGAGTTTAATATACCTTGGTTTACCCAGGGTCTTGGCCTGCTTGACAACAATCTCAACTTCTTCGTCGGTAATCAGGGGTGCCTGAATACGCTGCAGCATGGCCTTAGCGGGGTGTTTGAATAGCATATCACCCTGGCCCAGTAGCTGCTCTGCACCGTTCGAATCTAAAATGGTACGCGAATCTGTTTTCTGGGCCACCTGCAGGGCAATGCGGGCCGGGCAGTTGGCCTTGATCAGAGCGGTAATCACATCAACCGAAGGCCTTTGGGTGGCCAGCACAAGGTGAATACCCACAGCGCGGGCCTTCTGTGACAGGCGAATGATCGATGACTCAACCTCTTTGCCGGCCACCATCATTAAATCTCCCAGCTCATCAATGAGCAGAATGATGTATGGCATCTTTACCAGTTTCTTGTTCTTGCCTTTCTGGGCTTCGACCTTTTTATTATAGCCGCGAATATCACGGGCCCGCAGGTCTGCCATGTCTTCATAGCGCCGCTCCATTTCTTCGACGGCCCAGTTGAGGGCATGAATGGCCTTGGGCGCATCGGTAATTACCGGGTGTAACAAATGAGGAATATCATTAAAGTGCGACAGCTCAACCAGCTTGGGGTCAACCAGCATAAAACGAACCTCTTCGGGGCTCTTATTGAGAATAATATTGGTAATAAAAGAATTCACCGCTACTGACTTACCAGAGCCAGTAGCCCCGGCAATCAGCAGGTGAGGCATCTTCACAAGGTCTGCTAAAACCAGATTACCTGCAATATCTTTACCAAAGGGCAGGGGCAGTTCTGCCTCGAATTCTTGATAGGCACTATCATTCAAGATGTCGCCCAGTAGCACCATGTCGCGCTTTTTATTGGGAATCTCAATGCCCACCGTAGAACGACCGGGTATGGGGGCCTCAATACGTACCTTGAGTGCTTCAAGGGCCATGGCCAGCTCATCTGAAAGACCCAGAATGCGTGAAACCTTGATGCCCGGGGCCATCTTAATCTCATAGCGGGTAATAATGGGCCCGCGCTGTATGCCCATCACCCGGCCCTCAATACCAAACTGGTCAAGAGTCTCTTCGAGTGTGGTGATGATTCTCTGTGACTCGCGGGGGTCAATCAGGTTGGCCCGGCTGCCGGTGGTTTTCAGGCGATTGAATGGTATATGATACTGCTCTTCGATTTTGAGAATAGGGGTGACCGAGGCCCGGCCTTCTTCGCTTTTCTCTTTTAACAGGGGAATGATTTGTATGGGAACCTCAGGGTCTTCTTCTGCGGTGTTCTCTTCAGCCTCAGCTGCCACTACCTCAGGCTCAAGTGGGGTTTCACTCAGCTCGTCTTCGTCTTCACTTTCATCATCTTGCAGAGCTGCCAGTCTCATGCTGAGTTTACTTTCTTCTTTTGGTTGCTCTGCTTCTTCTTCAACAATTTCATAATCAACATCGGGTGCGCCTGTGGTCACATCGCGGTATTTGCTTTCAACAGGTTTGAGAATTCCCTCAAGGCATTCTGAGGGTATCTTCCAGGTGTTTTTGTTTTCGCCGGCTTCAATATCGAGTTTTACACTTTCTGGCTTGTCTTCGGCCTTTGCCTTAACTTCTGGGGCGGCCAAGGTGCTGTCTTTGAGCGAGTAGTCGAAACTGAGACGGGGTTTGCTTTTGGCAACAGTTGGTTCTTCTTTCTCTGGTTTCTCTTCTTCATCAACGCCATTGGCTGCAAAGGGGTAACCCAGTACAAAGGTGCGGCCGTTCTCGGGTTCGGCGAAGGGGCGCTCAAGCCCCCTGATTCTCATCTTCTGAATGTCATCTGAGTAGACCACGTCTTCGAGGCCGGGTTCTTCAGTATGGCTTTTTTCAAGAGCCGTAATGCGCTCACGCAGCCGCGAATTCAGCGATTCAAGACTCTCTTCTTCTGTTTTATTAATATTCTTAAAGATTCGCTGGTTCTGCTCATCTCGTTTCTGAAACCAGGGAACTCTTTCATTAGTTTTCTTTTTTAATAACCAGCTCATTTATATTCCTCAACTGAAAACAAATATTGAAATTAAACCTAGAATAATTGTATAAATGCCGAAGGGGTAGAAGATCAACCGCGACGCAAGCCAAACCAGCAGGCGCAGCGAAAGTATACCCGAAATAAAGGCCGAGACCATGCCTATGAGCAACCAATCCCACCGGCCGCCGATGCTCAGACTGCCTGCTTCATAAACATCTTTGCCCTCAAGCAGAGTGGCTGCTACCATAACGGGTATTGAGATTAAAAAGCTGAAGCGCACAGCCTCATCGGCCTTCGTACCGCCCAAAAGCGCCCCCGAAATAGTCGAGCCCGAGCGCGACACTCCGGGAAAAACCGCAATGCATTGCATGGCCCCGATGAATATGGCCTTATACCAGGGCAGCTCTTGATAGTTACCAATAGTCAGGGGAATCGATTTACGTCTCAGCGTAATGTAGTCTGTAACAATTAATAATATCCCGTTAAAAATAAACAGCATGCCCAGCCAGAACAGGCTGTGGCCCACGGCTTCAACATGATCTTTGTACAGCGGAACCGAAGCCGCCGGCAAAGTGGCCAGAAAGATCAACCACAGCTTGCTGGCCCCCGGGCCCTTCAGATTTTTGTCTTTGAGATCTTGCCAGAACTGGCGTACCAGCTCAAGCAGCGACTTATACCAGAAAAGTATGACCGCCAGCAGGGTGCCCAGGTGCAGAATAATATTAAAACCCAGCAGCGAGATCTCTTGCTCAAGCTGCACCGTATATTCTTTAAAAAAGGGCAGATTCTCAAATAAAAACAGATGCCCACTAGATGAAATAGGCAGAAACTCAGTGGCCCCCTGCAGCAGACCCAGAAATATTATAAAGAGAATC
>CAZHLC010000363.1:0-5122 GCA_964532545.1 uncultured Leptospiraceae bacterium
CACATAAAAAAACGAGAAATCAGCTCGGCAAAATTTGCCAGGGTGCTCCGTAGTATTACGGTTATAAACGAATTTTTATATTGATTTATTTGTCACTGATCTCGGGGCCATATACCTTTGTAGCAAGTTTGAGAAGTAAGTGAGACAGTAAATAAACCAACTTAAGAGGTAGCAATGCCAGCTAAGAAAGAACTAAACCGAGAAAAAGCAATCGCCCATCTGAAAACGGTGTATGATCAGTTTCTGCAAGAGGGGGGCGACCCCAATCGTTTCACCATCAGACATTACAACAGGTTGAATACCAATTCACACATGTACATCGATGTCTATGTGAAAAAACTTGGTGGTTGGAACAAATCACTGCAAGAGGCTCAGATTCCTCTGGGTTTTCGCCAGTACAAAGAATTCAGTCGCGATGAGATCGCCCAGTATGTAAATAAGGTGTATCAAATCGCCCAGAAAGAGATTAACGGCTCAGAAAGTGATGGTTTTGAAAAAACCTTTCGTATGAAAGATTTTCAGACTTACAACACGAAAGCCGGCAATCGCTTTTCACTTGCTGTTATTCTCAAAAGATTCGGATCATGGAGCAATGTACTGCGTGAACTGAATATACCCATTGGCCGCTCTCGTGGTCTTACTCATGACGAAATTACTGAGCATGTAAAAAAAATATATGATAAATTTCGTGACAGCGAAGGTGATGCAAGAGTGTTTTCGAAAGAAATGTATGAAAAATACAATTTTATTGATGATGTTTACATTTCATCAAAACTGGTTGAACGCCGTTTCGGCACCTGGCTGGGTGCGAAGAAGCAGATGGCGATTCGCTGATTACAGCTCTTCAATTTAATTTGTAAAAGGCGGGCTTTGACCGCCTTTTATGTTTTATAAGAGAAGCCCAGAGAAAGATAAAACTGGGTAATATAGAGGGGCACATTGCTGTACTCTGTAAAAGCAGTCGAATCAACCGGCACTGGCGCCAGCGCTGTACCCTTCTTTTTCAGTGTAATTGAGGTGATTGTACCAGAGCGCACTGAAGAGCCTTCAATGTCGTCAAAGCGGATAATATCAAAGCCTGCCTCAAGTACCCAGAAGGTTTTGCTGCCAAAGGCCGGCAGGCGGTAGCCTGCTCTTAACTGTGCTCTTGGCCCGAAAATGTTTTTAAAGGTAATCTGTTCAGAACCGAAAGTTCCCCCCGAGTGGTCGAGAGTCATACTACTCAGGGCGATACCAAGATCGGCCCCGAGGTATATTCTTGCCATGGTAACCGAGGTGCCGCTCGAAAACGGATAAAACTTATAGCTCACTGCCGGCGAATAACCAAACACACTGATCTGTGACGAATGGGTGTTACTTGAATAGGTATTGGTCACCGTACCCTTGCTGAAGCTGAGAAAGCTCGAAAATGAAATACCAAAAAAATGTTTGTAGGTGGGGCTCATTAAAAAACTCACCTGGCCATTGATGAAGTTTCTCATAAAAGCCAGATTCTTAACCTGGGTGGGTGTTTCATTTGCTTCACTGTCTTCATAACGAATACCCGACCAGCCACGATCAAAGGGGTCAACAAAACGTTTGCCCCAGCCCCCCTGCAGGTTGATTTCAAATTCAACAGCATGAAGTGCCGGGCCACACAAGAGAAGTAACAGCAGAAGCTTTTTCATAGTAACGTAGAAAATAAGACGATAAAAACTGGTCATCTAAACCATAAAATAGAAGCCCTGAGCAAGACCTACCATGGCCCCCAGAAAAGCACCCACTAGAATCAGCAGTAACTCATCTTCTTGAAAAGCCGAGCGCAGTATGGTTTCAAACTCTTGCGGGGTCAGTGCCCGCATACGGGTATACATGGTCTCTTCGAGATCCATCGCGGTATACATATATTCTTCGAGCTGCTTCGATGATTTCGGGGCAAGGTCAGTGAGCTTGGCCACTATATAGGTTTTGATCTGCTCATACTTATCTGTGCCCATGGTGAACGACAGAAAAGGCCGGGCCAGATTGGCAGAAGCTTCAACACCAAAGGCCACAGCTTTACGAATTACATTGTAAACATCGTTAGCAGCCCGGCCGTACAGAATTTCTGCCATAATCTTACGGGGGGTAAGAATTCGTTCTGCCACAAGGCGCGAATATTCTTTTGAAACTGCATCTTGCCGGCGATGAAACAGCCCCTGGTATTTGATACCAAAGATCTGCTTCTCTTCTTGGGGTCGAAAAATCATCTTCAGTGCCAGGTAATTGGTTACATACCCTACGATGATGCCCTGAATAGGCAAAGTCCACCAAATGGGCAGTAAACTCCAGATTGCCATTTGAATAAGGCCAAGTATAAAACCGAAATAAAGGCCTGAGCGCTCAATGAATTTAAATTCAGGGGCCCCGACAGTCTGAAACATTTCAACAATCAGAACCACGTTTGAGCCCGTGAGACTCTTTAAAACGAGGTTTTTCAGATCAAAAACATGATAGATGTTTGCCCGAATATCATGTATAATCTTCTCAATGGTACGCGAAGTCTCGGCCCGGGCCTGGTCATTGATTTGCTGGCGAACGGGGTCAGGCAAAAGCTCCCACAATCGGGGGTTGATATCATCAACCACGTCTTTGATCACATCTTGTGTTACCTGGTTGAGCATTGGGCCTATTTCTTTTTCAACCTGGCGGGGGTCTACCTTGTCGAAGACCTCTTCAATTTTCAGCAGGCGCTCGGTAATAACATCAACCGACTTAGAAGCCATTTTATGAGCCTTACGGGGAATAATACCCTGCCAGCCGAGGAAGGGTTTTATACCCACAAACTCAAGGGGATAGAAGGTCATCTTCAGAGCAACTACGTTGGTCATCCATCCAACGAAGGCGTAGGTAAATGGCATCAGATAAACCATAAGCTGGTCAATCTCGACGTACTGATTAACCGTCTGTAAGACCTCGTTCATCAGAACAAGTCAATATGGCTACCCTAAACCGGCAAGCTTTTATTAGAGAGTCAGTGATCTTGAAACTGCATGTTGTAAAGTTTGCGGTAAACACCGCTTTTGCGCAGCAGGGCCTTGTGTGTGCCCCGCTCTACGATGCGGCCATTCTGTAACACAATAATCTGATCAGCCTTGTAGATCGTTGAGAGACGATGGGCAATCACAAAGGTTGTGCGGTTCTGCATTAGCTTATCAAGGGCTTTCTGCACCAGCCGCTCTGACTGGGTATCGAGGGCACTGGTGGCTTCATCAAGAATCAGAATTTCGGGGTCTTTCAACAGAGCCCGGGCAATTGAGATACGCTGGCGCTGGCCACCCGAGAGCATCAGCCCCCGCTCACCAATCTGGGTTTCATACCCCATGGGCAATTTGCGAATGAATTCATCGGCAAAGGCCAGCTTGGCAGCCTTCTCAATCTCTTTGGCCGAAATATCATCACGCCCGTAGGCAATGTTTTCGCGTATGCTGCCATTAAAGAGAAAGATTTCCTGTGTTACTACCCCGATCTTATCACGCAGATCTTTGATGCGCATGGCCCTGGTATCTACGCCGTCAAAAAGAATCGAGCCTTCAGTGGGGTCATAAAAACGGGGAATCAAATCGACCAGAGTAGATTTACCTGCCCCCGAATGGCCAACGAAGGCAATGGTCTGCCCTATTTGAGCCTTAATACCAATGTTTTTCAGCACCTTATCTTCGCTTTCGGGGTAAATAAAATTGATTTTTTTAAATTCGATTTTGTCTTCTAATCGTTTTGGTTCAACAGGATGTATGGGGTCTTCGACTTCGGCAGACCTATCCATAATATCAAATACGCGTTCACCGGCCGCCACAGTACGGTTGAGCATGTTGTACCACGAAGCCATCTGTTTGATGGGGCTCAGTATCACAATCAGGGTAAAAAGAAACAGAAAGAATGTACCTGAACTAAATTGCCCTTCAACTACCTGAAAGCCCCCGTACAAGAGCAGCCCCACAATTATGAATGACGTGGTAAACTCAACCAGGGCCGGCCCGATGATATGGGCTACCCGGTATTTGAAGTTTTTCTCATAAAGATCATTGTTAATGTTGTCAAAACGGCCCAGCTCGTACCCTTCCATACCGAAGGCGCGAATCACCCTGATGCCACTGATAACTTCTTGTAGATGGCCATTGAGCTCAGCGAGGCGGGTCTGTTCATCGCCGGTAATGCTCTTGATACGTTTTGCCAGATAATTTACCGGCCAGAGTAAAAGGGGCACGCCTACCAGGCAGAGCAGCACCAGCTTGTAGCTGATCATGGTGAGCAGGGTTAAGTGGGTAACAATGATAAAAAAGTTAATCATCGATACCCGCAGGTCATTTGAAAGTGCATCTGACACCAGGGTGACATCATTAATGATACGGCTCATGAGAATGCCGGTCTTTTCGCGAACAAAATACGACATGGGCAGATTCTGCAGCTTCTCATACAGGTGGCGCCGCACATCACGTATGGCGGCCAGCCCCGTCTGCGCCATGAAGTAAACGGTTCCGATAATTGAAAAAAGTTTCAATAGATAGATGGGTACTGTAGCGATACAGACATAAATCAAAATTTGCAGTGCCGTGAGCTGAATAGACTTTTCATTAATGTAGAGAACAGCTTTCGATTTTAGACTCGAAATACCATCGATCATACCCAACTCTGGCCTGGGCTCTTTGACTATTGTATTCAGCTCGGCTTCAGCATCTTTGTGTATAGCTGCCTTTGGTAAAAGTAGGCGCAGTCGATTTGTTTCATCTTCGGCATGCAGCAGTCTGAGATCATTTGGTGAAAACTGCAGTTGAAATGGTTTCTCACTGCCAGAGCCCATCACATCAAAAATTGGTTTCATGGCCGTAAGGCTGACGCCGTTAAAAATTGAGGCAAAGAAGGCCAGTACCAGGCCCAGAAAAAACTTTTTTTTGTGGGGGGCAATGTAACGTAGTAGTCTGAAATAAGTCTGCATATTATGCGCCTGCGATGGTCAGCTTATCAAATAGTATGGCAGCCGGGCCTGAGTAATTCTCACGCACCGCTGTTTCACTGCTCATTGTGCAATTAAGAAATGCCTGCTGGGTAATACCAGAAACCGACCCGCCTTTAACAGGTATTTTCTTACCATTTTTATGAAGAA
>CAZHLC010000364.1:0-5084 GCA_964532545.1 uncultured Leptospiraceae bacterium
ATGGTGAGCAGATCTTTGTCTTCGGTGGGGCGGTAAGCTGGTTCAGAAAAACGTTCGGCCATGGCCGCCGCTTCACTTTTATAGATGAATTCAAAAAAGTATTCGCCAAACTTCTTGCCAGAAGCCTGCCACTCAGTTTTTAACTGTTCAAGAGCCGGGGGCACGTTCTTTTTCAACTGACGCTGCATGAGTAATGAGATGCCCCGTGTTGCCTTACTGAAGAAAGAACCGGCCCGAATCATTTTATATTGCTGAGAATTGTTAATGGCTAAGAGCTCCATATCTCGTTTGGTATAGGCCAGAGCGCCATAGAACCCCAGAAGATGGGGCAGCCAGTAGAAGGCGGTGTAGCCAACAGTCAGCTCAGGTTTCAGCTTCTCAGTGAGCGCTACCATGGGGTCGAGACAGAAACGGTTAGCTTCTTTCACCTGCTCTTCGGTGGCTTCTTCAACTGTAAACCCGATCGGCCCGAACGCTGGTGTGAAAAAGAGCATTTCGATATTCACAGCTGAGGGCAGGCCCTTGATGATGGTATCAACTGCATTGTCGTCATTAAGGTTCACACCATAAATGGTGTTATCAACCTCGGCAAGAGCCCCGTCTTTCTTTGAAGTTGTGCCATAGATGACCGCATCTTTATCATGATTGCGCAGGGCGGCAATAGCAGCCTGGCCCGCTGCAGAGCTGGCACCAACGATCAGGTAATTCATAGGCAAAGCAAGACCAGATAAATTTAGCCTGCGTCAATGAGAATTTCTGGTTGCCAGCGTGCGTGAGAAGGCCCCCTCTGGCCCGTGGTTACGAACAGAGAACTGGCAGCCTACCTGCATAAACTTCTGAAAGTTGATACTTTCAAAGACTTTGCCCCTAATGGGCTGCAGATTGAAGGCCGCGAAGAGATTCACAAATTGTTTGCTTCAACTTCGGCGACGAAGAAGGTGATCACCGAGTGCAGCAGCCGGGGTGCCGATGCCCTGCTGGTTCACCATGGCTGGTTCTGGTCAAATGAGAATCGCACCCTGGTAGGGCCTTTTAAAGAAAAGATCAAGCTGATGCTTGATAATGAAATTAATCTGTTTGGTTATCACCTGCCCCTCGACGCCCTGCCCGAGCTGGGCAATAATCATCCGGTATTAAAATCTCTGGGGGTCGCAGAGCCCGAGGTCATGTTTGAAATTGGTTATGTGGGTGAGTTGGCCCAGCCTAAAAGCGTTGCTGACTTTCAGCAAGAACTCGATAAATACTATGGGCGTGAGGGTGTGCATGTGTTTCCTGAAAACGTAAGTGAAGTCAAGAAGATAGCCATTGTCTCGGGCAACGGTACTGACTTTTTTCGTGAACTGCTCTATCATAAAGAAGGTTTGCAACCCGGCTATGAGGGGCTGGTTAAAGATGTTGATGCCTACATTACGGGCGAGGGCACAGAATGGGTCTATTCGCTGGTACATGATTTTGGTGTGGGCTATTCGGCCATGGGTCACTATACCTCTGAAAAGATCGGGCCCACCCTTCTGGGCCAGCATCTGGCCGAAAAATTTTCACTTGAATTTGAATTCATTGATGACCCTAACCCCTTTTAAACTCTGCAAAGAGTTGACAGGCAGTTTTTCTTTAAGATTTTCATGTTTTTCAGGCCCTGAAAAGCGTCTTAATATATACGAGATTTCTTATGGTCACCGAATATTGGCATAACCAGACAACTTCACGCAAGGCCATGACGGTCTCGCTGGTAATACACCTGCTGGGGCTGCTACTGTTGTTTATACTCAGAGATGAGCGACCAATTCAAATGCTCTTTCAGGTTAAATTTGTGCCAGTGCAAGAGCGCATTCCTGAAAAAGACCGGGTTGAAATTCAAAAAGAAATTAAAAAGATCGAAAAACGTAAAAAGAAGTGGGTAAAAAAGAAGAGTAATACCAGCAAATCAACCACTTCAAACACCAACAAAACTTCAAGGCCTGTAACCCGCGAAGAGCAGTTTATGCAAGACTATGAGCAGACTCTGTTCACCCGCAAAAAAACCGCCAACAACAGCGTGCCCGTGGGCAAAAATAAAAGTAAAAAATATGCATGGAACAAGGGGCGTGAAAAAACCGGCCCCGGCAAAAAGACCACCCGCGAAAATGTAAAGATTCCCGGTGGTCGCATCAGCAAGGGCCGCATTCGCTGGCAGGGTCGCACCCGCAGTTTAATTAACTGGGCCCGGCCCGCCTACCCCCGCTACTACCGCGAGCGCGCCATTCAGGGCACGGTACTGTTATCATTTTCAGTGAATGCCTCGGGGCGGGTCTCAAGTGTTACCGTAATCAGATCTTCAGGCTACCCCAAACTTGACCTACTGGCAAAAAACTCGCTCAGGCGGGCCCGCTTCACCCCCTCTGGCGGAAATCAAGTAGACAGGGGGCAGTGGCCTATTACTTTTCGCCTCAGATAAATGCCCGGCGACCCCGTTATTGAAGTAAACAACCTCTGCCTGCGAATGGGCAATCTAGACATTTTACAGAATGTTTCGTTCGAGCTGGCAGAAGAAGAAACCCTGGTTATTCTGGGTAAAAATGCCAGCGGCAAAACTATGCTGCTGAAAACCATGGTAGGCCTGTTTCACCCCCAGGCAGGTTATACCCGCTTCTTTGGTCAGAACATTTATGAGCTCAAGGGTGAAGAGCTTGATGAATTGCGTAAAGACATCGGCTATGTGTTTCAGAAATCAGGCCTGTTTGACTCACTTACGGTAGCAGAGAATGTGATCTTTGGCCTGCGCCGCTTCACCAATACTGACGAAGAAGCTCTTGCGCAGAAGGCCATTGAGTGCCTGCACCGTTCTGGCCTGAAAGATGCCGAAGCCAAGCTACCCTCTGAGCTCTCGGGCGGTATGCAGAAGCGGGCCGCCATGGCCCGAGCCATTGCCATGAACCCCAAAATTTTACTTATGGATGACCCCACGGCCGGCCTCGACCCCGTGCTCACAGATGCCATTGCTGATTTGATTATCGAATTACGTAATACCCTGCAATGCACCTCAATTGTAATCACCCACGATCTCAAATTTGCCCGCAAACTGGCCGACCGTATTGGCCTGATGGTTGATGGCCAATTGCACACTGTGGTGGGCGTTGACGAGTTTGATAACACAGACGAACCCTTTATTACCCAATTTCGAACAGGCAGCCTTGAGGGGCCCATTCCCATAATCGAATAATGAAACACTATAAAGCCACCATTCTAAATCCCATAAATGCAGACAATATCGAAGTCTTATCACCGGGATACTTAAGCGTAAACGATTCAGGTAATATCGAGAAGGTATCAGCTGAAAAGCCCGATGGTGAAATCATCGATTTTTCTGATCATCTGATTCTGCCAGGGTTTATTGATCTGCACACCCACCTGCCCCAGTACAGTTTTGTGGGCCTGGGTGACATGCCCCTGCTGCCCTGGTTGAATACCTATACTTTTCCGCAAGAGATTACCTTAGAGAACGAAGACATAGCCCAGAAACAGGCAGCCACCTTTTTCAGAGACCTGAAACGCCTGGGCACAACCACGGTGGTGGCCTACATAACTATGCACACCCAGGCCACAGATATAGCCTTTGCCGAGGCTGAAAAGGCCGGTATTAGAGCATTTCTGGGCAAGGTGCTGATGAACACCAACGCGCCAGCCGAGCTCACCGAAGAAACAGATGCTGCCGTCAAGGGCTGCGTTGATCTCATCGACAAATGGCATAACAAGGGTAGGCTGCGCTTCGTGAGCTCGCCGCGCTTTGCGGTCAGCTGCACAGCCGATCTACTGCAAGCAGCCGGTAGTTTGGCTTCAGAATATGACCTTTTTATTCAGACACATCTGAGCGAAAACCACGACGAGATTAAAACCGTGCTTGAAATGTTTCCCGGTCATGAGTCTTATACCGAGGTCTATGATAAACATGGCTGCCTTACCCACAAGGCCCTGTTTGGCCACGGCATTCATCTCTCTCAGAACGAACTCGAGCTGATCAAAGAAAAGCAGGGCACCATCATACACTGCCCGACCTCAAATCGTTTTCTTTCTAGCGGAATCATGCCCCTGCGACGCTATCTTGATATGGGCATCAAAGTAGGCATCGGCACCGACGTGGCCGCAGGCTACAGTCTATCAATGATTCATGAAAGCAGAGAAACTCTCGAGATGAGTAAACTTCTGCCTGAAACCTCTTCAAAAGTTTCTGAGGTACTCTATCTTGCGACCCGCCGGGCTGCAGAAATTCTGGGTATTAATGATGTTACCGGTGATCTCTCACCGGGCAAGGCCGCCGACTTTATTGTAATTGATGATGCGGCCACCTACCCCTTCGACGATGAGTACTACCAGAAACCCCTTGAGAGACTCTCACGGGTTTTTTACCGCACCCATTCAATCAAGGTGCTGCAGACCTTCATTCAGGGTGAATCAGTGTACCAGAATGAGGGCTGAGCAAAGTCAAGCTCTCTGCCGCTGGTTTGCTGAAAATAGAGAAAATCATTTTTTCAGACAGAACCGCACACCCTACCGGGTGTGGATCTCTGAAGTAGCCCTGCAGCAGACCCGTATTCAGGCGGCTCTTGCCCCCCTGCAGCGCTTTTTGAATCGCTTTGCGACCATCGAAGAGCTGGCCAAATCTTCAGAAGATGAGGTAGTGCAGGCCTTTGCCGGCCTTGGTTACTATAACCGGGCCCGCAATCTGCGAAAGGGCGCGATCTATATTGTTGAAACATTGGGTGGAAGCTTTCCCACCGGGTATGACGAGCTTTTAAAGGTACCCTCGATCGGCCCCTATACTGCGGCGGCCGTTGCCTCAATCTGTTTTGACCAGAGAGTGCCGGTGATCGATGGCAACGTCAAACGGGTGGTCAGCCGGCTATTGGCTATTGATGAGCGCATTGATACCAATGGTTTTGACAGAAAAATTGAACCATATCTGCAGCAGATGATGGCCGCAAGTGAGCAGCCAGCCGGGCTGATTAACGAAGCAATTATGGAGCTGGGGCAGAAAATCTGCCTGAAAAGCAAACCCACATGTAGCATCTGCCCCCTACAGGCGGGCTGCAAAGCATTCGAGCTTGATC
>CAZHLC010000365.1:0-5067 GCA_964532545.1 uncultured Leptospiraceae bacterium
ACTGAACCTTTAATTAATACCAGATTTTCTTCAGGTATAACCTTAACTACTTCGAGGTTTTTAGTTGAAACCTGTTTCGCACCCATATGACCGGGCATCTTCTGGCCTTTGATAACACGACCGGGGTCAGTACCGGCGCCAATGGCACCCGGGGCCCGGTGAAAGTGAGAACCGTGAGTTTTACGACCGCCGTGAAAACCATAACGCTTCACAACGCCCTGAAAACCCTTACCCTTGGCAATGCCCTGGGCAGTAATTTTCTCACCAGCTTCAAAGATGTTGCAATCAATAAGATCGCCGACTTCTTTCACTTCTTGAAAATCGCGTAGTTCGATAATGTGCTTATAGTACTTCTTAAGCCGCTCGTGACTGGCCTTCTGGTGACCTTTTTCGGCACGACTGAGGCGTTTTTCATCGACCTCGCCAGCACCAATCTGTACAGAGCTATAACCCTCTTTTTCAGGGGTTTTCACCTGTAGCACAGCACAGGGGTCAACTTCTACTGCAGTGACACCGACTTTCGCGCCGTTGTCATTCCACAGCTGCATCATTCCGATTTTTTTACCAAGTATACCCTTCATTTTTAACCTGCTGTAAAGGTCGCCCTTTAACTATTACGACTTAATGTCGACCGATACCCCTGCTGGCAACTGCAGCTTCATTAGAGCATCGATTGTATCGCCTGTAGGCTCTAGTATGTCTATAAGGCGAGAGTGTGTACGCATTTCATACTGGTCGCGCGAGTCTTTGTGAACAAAGGTTGAGCGCAGAACAGTAAACTTTTCGACCCGGGTAGGTAGAGGCACCGGCCCAGCAATGCGGGCACGGGTTCTCTCTACCGTGTTAACGATCTCACCTGCAGACTGGTCTAGCAGGCGGTGATCGAAAGACTTTAATTTAACCCGAATCTTTTGCATTTTTCTTTCTTTATCTCTTTATCTATCTCTATTCGATAATTTTGGCAACAACACCAGCACCGATGGTACGGCCACCTTCGCGAACCGCGAAGCGCAGACCTTCTTCCATTGCGATGGGGCTGATCAGTTCGATTTCCATCTGAACGTTGTCACCAGGGTTAACCATCTCAACGCCATCAGGCAGTGCGATAGAACCGGTTACATCAGTAGTTCTGAAGTAGAACTGAGGGCGGTAGTTGTTAAAGAAAGGAGTGTGTCGACCACCCTCTTCTTTAGTCAGTACCAGAATCTCAGCGCTGAACTTCTTGTGAGGAGTGATTGAACCTGGCTTGGCAATTACCTGGCCGCGCTCAATATCTGCTTTCTTAGTACCACGAAGAAGCAGACCTACGTTGTCACCTGCTTGACCGAAGTCTAGCAGCTTGCGGAACATCTCAATACCGGTGATGGTAGTTTTAGAGGTGTCACGAATACCAACGATTTCAACTTCTTCGTTAACGTTGATCTTGCCACGCTCAATACGACCAGTAGCAACAGTACCACGACCGGTGATTGAGAAAACGTCTTCGATTGGCATCAAGAAGTCTTTATCAACGTCGCGGGTTGGGTCAGGAATATAAGAATCAAGTGTTTCGGCCAGCTTAAGAATAGCGCCTTCGCCGAGGTCACCAGTGTCGCCCTCAACAGCCTTCAGGGCTGAACCTGAAATAAAAGGAATATCATCACCAGGAAACTCATACTTGTTAAGCAGGTCGCGAACTTCCATTTCTACAAGCTCAAGCATCTCAGCGCGATCGCCTTCGGGCAGCATGTCAACTTTGTTCAGAAATACAATGATCTGAGGAACGCCTACCTGACGGCCAAGCAGAATGTGCTCGCGAGTCTGGGGCATGGGGCCGTCAACTGCAGATACAACAAGAATAGCAGCATCCATCTGGGCGGCACCAGTGATCATGTTCTTCACATAGTCAGCGTGACCCGGGCAGTCAACGTGGGCATAGTGACGATTTTCAGTTTCGTACTCTTGGTGAGAAGTCGCGATTGTGATACCGCGCTCTCTTTCTTCGGGCGCGTTATCAATCTCATCGTATGCGATAGCCTTGTTAGTGCCACCGAACTTAGCAGATAATACCGTAGTAATCGCGGCTGTTAATGTAGTTTTACCATGGTCTACGTGGCCGATAGTACCGACATTCACGTGAACTTTTGAGCGATCGAATTTTTCTTTTGACATTCTGAGTTCTCCTTCTCTTTAAATGCTCTCTATGTTATAAATGACAGAAATTCAGGCAGCCAACCTATGAAAGCAACACAGCCCGGCAATCATTATTTGTCTAAAAATTGTCACAAAATCGAACAAGCAGGGGTCAAACTGGCCAGCAAGGCGCTTTCACCTGCCAAAGTGCAGCACTTCAAAGTATTTCAGCCAGCGGCAGTGCTGAAATGCTTTCAAGCCTGAATTCAAAAGAGAATTCAGGCCAGCAATTTGAAGAATGACCTTTTCTGATCACTACCGATAGCATGAGTAATTCTAATATCCCCATACAAAAGCACGGCTTCTACCTGATAGACAAACCCCCTGGGCCGACTTCGCGGCAGGCCATGATGGCCGCGTTGCCCGAAAAACGTATGAAGGCCGGTATCGAGGGCATACTTGACCCCTTTGCCAGCGGGTTACTGGTAGTCGCCACTGGGCCCTATACCCGCTTCTTCGACTTCTTTGCAGGCCTCGAAAAAGAATACCTGGCAACCCTGCAGCTGGGTAGCGAAACAGATACTCTCGATTCAGAGGGTGAGATCACCAAAGAAGCCCCAGTGCATAACTATGCAGAAGAAAATATTGAGCAGGCCATGGCCTCATTCAGAGGTGAAATCAGCCAGATACCGCCAGTATATTCAAATGCCAAAGTTCAGGGCAAGACGGCCCGTAGCCGAGTGCGCAGGGGTGAGAACATCGCCCTGGCCCCCCGTCAGGTACTGATTCACAGGCTCACTCTTGAAGAGGTGGCAGATAAGCAGATTATTTTTCGCTGCAGTGTTGGGCGGGGAACCTACATCAGATCACTGGCCCGTGATCTGGCTATCAAGCTGGGCACAGTCGGTCATTTAGTGCAGCTGCGCCGTACCAGCATAGGCCACCTCAGGGTTGCAGAAGCCCAGGCCCCTGATGCGGCCACAGTTAGAGATGAAAAGCAAGTACTGGCTCACATACGTGAATTGGGCCTATCTAAAGAAGAAAGCCAGGCCATAAGGCATGGGCGCAGGTTTCAAAGTACTGCGGCCGATGATATTTACCGCTTATATGATGAAGACAGCTTTCTTGGCCTCGGCAAGGTCGCGGGGGGGCAAATGCGGCCATGGCGACTGCTGCCCACGCAGTAAAATAGTTATAGACCCCTGATTTTGGGCACTGCCTTTGTCAGCCTGATCATGCAACTCGATTTTCTCACCCAACTTGAAAACATAATTAAAGAAAGAAAACAAAACCTGCCTGAGGGCTCGTATACCACCAGCCTGTTCAAAAAAGGTCACGATAAGATTCTACAAAAACTGGGCGAAGAGGCTGTGGAATATATAATCGACGCTAAAAATGAGAATAGCGAGCGGGCCATCTCAGAGGGTGCAGATTTAATCTTTCACCTGCTTATGTCTTTGGCCTACCAGGGCCTTTCTCTGGCCGACATTGTGGCAGAATTAGAAAAACGCCATAAAAAATAACCCATGAAACTACCCCGTAAAGATGTTCAGGCCAACCGCGTTATCATTGTGGGTGCCGGCCAGGTAGGTAGTCATATTGCTGAGCATCTATCAAATTCAGGCTACAATGTTGTGGTCATTGATGAAGATGAAGATAAAGTCAGAGAGGCCCGCGATATGGCCGATGTGGCTTCACTGGTGGGCAACGGCTGCAATGCTGAGCTCTATAAACAAATCGGCCTCAACGAAGCTGATCTTTTTGTGGCGGTCACCAATTCTGATGAAATTAACCTGGTAGCCTGCCGTATTGCCAAGGCCTTCGGGGTCAAATCAAAGGTAGCCCGGGTTAGGCAGACCTTCTATGGTGATGTGGCCGATACCCCCATCGATAAAAAATTCTGGAAGAAATTCGGCGTCGAAGTGCTGTTCAATCAAGAGCGAATTACCGCCCTTGAAATTGAGCATTTAATTGAAAACCCCGGGGCCATTGATACCATCTCATTGCACAACGATCAGGTGCAGATTGTGGGTTACCGGGTGCGTAAAAACTCGCTGCTGGTAGGTCGGCGCCTCATTGGCCTCAAAGACCTGCCCATATTTGAAAACCTGCTGGTGGCGGCTGTCACAACCACCGAGAAAACCCCTGAGGCCAAATTGCCGGCCCGCACCTACAGCGAATTCAAGGGGCTCAGTAATAATAAACGCGCTCATAGCACGGCAAAAGAGGTTACCATCATACCCAGGGGTGACTATAAGATTCAAGAGGGTGACCTGCTCTATATCTGTGGCAAAACTGAAGACTTTGGCGATGTGGGTGAACTGTTCGACCCGGGTTTAAACAAAGATTTTAAACACCTGTTTATTCTTGGGGGAAGTATTCTCGCCCACCAGTTGGCCGAAGGGCTGGTTAAAAAGTATCCGAAAAAGTCGGTTTATCTCATTGAGAAGAGTAAGAAGTCGGCCTATTCAGCCAGCGATAACCTCAATTCTAAATTGCATATTCTGCACACAGATATTCGCAAATTAGATGACCTGAAAAACGAGGGTCTTGATGATAAGTGTATCTTTATCGGGGCCTCGTTTAACGAAGATGATAATGTAGTGGCCAGCCTCATAGTTAAAGAAGAAACTCAGGCCCGCACCATCGCCATCATTCAGAACCCCACCTATATTCACTTTGTACCCTATCTTGATATCGATGCGGCTGTAAGCCCCAAGCTGCTGCTGGTTGATGAAGTTCTCAAAGAGCTGCGCCAGAGCGACTATGATATTCTTTCGGCGAAAAGTTCAGAGGCCGAAGTGTTAGAATTCACGGTACAGGCTGGCTCACAGGTCTGCACCAAACCTTTGAAACAGTGTCGCTTTCCTGAAAACTCAATTACCGTGGCAATCTTCAGACAAGAAGAGATCATCATACCCGATGGCAAAAGCGAGCTTCTCGCCGGCGATCATG
>CAZHLC010000366.1:0-5049 GCA_964532545.1 uncultured Leptospiraceae bacterium
AAAAGTCTAAGTTTCTAAAATTGGGCGCCCTCACTGGCATTTCTTGCTAAATTCTACCCGGTTTTGCTGAAAAAGTGTGTGTGACGGGGTGGTTTCCCTGGAACCAGCAAGGCTAATTTAGTTTCAGGGAGTTTTCGATGAAAAGGTTCTTAGGGGTATGTATTGCCCTATCATTAACGACAAGTTTGTTTGCAGGTGGGGGAGGATCATCATCGAAACCGTTAGATGGTTCTTACCCAATAGTTTTATCACATGGCCTGTTCGGCTGGGGCGATTCTGATGGTGATGGTATCATCAGCCTGATCGATTACTGGGGCGGCATGGATTCATACCTTCGTTCAGAAGGCGGCACTGTTTATGCACCGCAAAAGTCTGCGGCCAACTCAAACGAAGCCCGCGGCTACGAGCTGAAAGACAAAATTCTTTATTACATGGCGGCCAATGGCCACAGCAAGGTGCACGTTCTGGGGCATTCTCAGGGCGGTCTTGATTCTCGCTATATGGCAGCCAACCTTGGCATGGCCAGCAAGGTATCGACCCTGACGACAATCAACACCCCTCACCGGGGCAGCCCTATCGCTGATCTGGTTGAGACGGTTATACCCGATTGGCTTGAGCCCTTTGTGGGCGATGTTCTGGGTGCCCTGGTAGGTATAGTTTATGGCAGCGGCGAACAAGACGTTCTGGCTGCTCTAAATTCTTTAACTATCGATGGTTTATCAGCGTTCAACAGCTATACCCCCAATCATCCCAGCGTTAAGTACTACTCATATGGTTCTTACATGACCTGGGCTGACCCGGTTCAACATCCGCTGATGTTCTTGCTGCACCCAGCCTGTTCAGTAGGTGGCCTGTTCTACGGCCAGGGCGCGTCTTGCGACGGTCTGGTTCCCTACTCATCACAGAAATGGGGTACCTTTAAAGGTAGACCAGACTACAGTTGGTATGTATCAGGTCTTGATCACCTGCAGGTGACGAACACCCTGCACAGCGGTCAGGCCTGGTTTGATGTTGAAGGCCATTTCTTAAACATGGCTACCAACGCGAAGAACAACCAGTAATCATTAAACAAAGAGAGAGTGACAGGTTAAGCCGGCCCCAGGGCCGGCTTTCTTAGTTGACGGGGCGCTTTTTGCTCATTTTCTAACCCAGCAAAATGAAAGAGAAGTTTAACTACCGTTTTATCAGTACCGTAATAATTATCTGGGCTCTTGATTTTATTACCAAAATCTGGGCTATTGATGCCCTTGCCGCCCCGGGTGCAGCGAATTTCTGCTATGGTGGCAAGGTGGTACCCGTGATTGGCGACCTGCTGAACTTCAGGCTCGTCTGTAATCTGGGTGGTGTCTTTGGTATTTTTCAGGGCAATCCCATGATTTTTCAGGCGCTTACGGGCGTAGCTATTGTCTTTCTGTTAATCTATTATATCAAAACCCCAGAAGATAACCGTTTCTTCAACATCGCAATATCTTTTATACTGGGTGGCGCCTTTGGCAACTTTACCGACCGCTTTTTCAGACCTGGGGTTGTAGACTTCATCGATATGGGCTGGGGTATGAGCCGCTGGCCCACATACAATGTGGCTGATGCCTTTATCTCAATAGGCGCCGTTCTGTTAGCCATCGCCTTCTTTCAGATGGAAAAAGCAGCCAAGCAAGCACAAGAAGCCGAGAAAGCCGGGGCTGGCAATTCTTGATCACACCATTGAACTGAAAGCAGGCATTCGCCTCGACCTTGCTATAACAGAATCTCTGGGTAATACCCATTCGCGCAGCCAAATTCAGAAAATCATTAAAGAGGGTCATGTTCGCCTGGGCGATCAGGTGCTCGATCGCCCATCTTACAAGGCAAAAACAGACTGCAGCATAACTATGCACCTTGAGCCCGAAAAAGACCGGGCCCTCTTTGCCAATAACCTCGATGTACCCATAATCTATCAAGATAAGCACCTGGCCGTGGTTCACAAACCAGTGGGAATGACCGTTCACCCCGGTGCTGGCACCGGTGATGACACCCTGGTACATTCACTGCTGGCCCAGCTTGAAACCCTCTCTGACGGCAGTGAGCCAGAGCGGCCGGGCATTGTTCACCGTCTTGATCGCGAAACTGAAGGCCTGCTGGTAGTTGCCCGCACCAATGAAGCCCACTTTAAACTGGCCCGGGCCTTTGAAGAAAGGCAGGCTTTTAAACAATACGCAGCCTGGGTCTGGGGATCTTTAGAGCCAGCCAATGACCGCATCGATGGTTTCATTGGCCGCAGCCCTGCCAACCGCAAGAAGATGGTATTTAAAAAAGAACAAGAAAAACAGACTGATCGAGAAGCCCGTATGCGCTATCAAATAGCAAAAAATCTTAACGAACTCAGTCTGGTTAACATAGTGTTAGAAACCGGGCGTACCCACCAGATCAGAGCTTCACTGGCCCACCAGGGCACACCCGTGATTGGTGATGAACTTTATGGGCGCCAGAATAGAAGGTTGAGGCGATTAAAACCCGAGGTTGTTCATCAATTAAAAGAACGGGGTATGCTCTTGATAGCCCAGACTCTGGGCTTTATACATCCTATAACTCTACAAGAGCTTAAGTTCGAATTACCCCTGCCTGAACGATTTGACCTGCAATCAGTTTTCGAGCACTAAGAATTCAATACGCCGGTTTTTAGCCCGGTTGGCTGCCGAGCTGTTGGGCACCAGTGGCTTGCTCTCGCCAAATCCTTTGGCTACCAGCTTGCTTTTCGACACACCTTTTTTCACCAGATACTTCAATACATTGCCGGCCCGTTTTTCTGAAAGCTTCTGGTTAGCCTTATCGGTACCCTTATCATCAGTATGACCATGAATTTCAAGTTTTAGGCTGCTATTAAGCTTCATAATTTTCACAATTCGATTCAGGGTAAAGCGTGACTTCTTATCAAGCGATGCTGAACCGCGGCGAAAGAAAATATTTTTAATAACCGCCTTCTCACCCTTGGCAATGGGAATAAGGCTGATATCAAGGTTCTCTTCGCGGTACTTGCCGATCTTCTTGAAATTGTAGGTTTCGTTGTAGAGAAAGAAGCCCTTAGTCTGGGCCGTGAAGGCATAGCGGGTACCTTCCATCAAAGAAACGACAAAACGGCCATCGTCACTGCTCGAAAGATAAGTACCTACGGTACGGCCAGTATCAAGGTCTTCAATAATGATATCAGCCGCAATGGGCTTCTTATCTGCCTTGTTCAGAACTGAACCCTTAACAAGAATAACCTTGTATGGCCTCGCTTTGGGAGGAAGTTCACCGGTAAAAATATCCCAACCATCTTTACCAATCTGTGAAGTGAAGAATCTGTCACCTTCAGCCGGTATAGTTATGCCGATGTCATGGCGTTTGGTGTTCACTTTGCGCCCCAGGTTTTTGGGGCGGCTCCATTTTTTACCGCGTAATACACTTTTATAGAGGTCAAAGCCCCCGCGGCCACCCTTGCGGTCAGAAGAAAAATACAGAGTGCGGCTATCAGCCGCGATATAAGGGGCAAACTCTTTGTACTTGGTGTTAATAGGCTTACCAATATTCTTTGCCTTACCCCACTCTCCATCTTCTTGTTTATATGAAATATAAATATCTGCTTCACCCAGGGTATCATCACGATTCTTGGCAAAGAATACAAAGATCTGCCCATTTGGCGAGATACTACCACCGATCTCATCAAGGCCCTCATAGTTAATGTTTCTGCCCATACTCTCGGGCTGGCTCCACACTCCCTTCTGGTAGGTGCTGTAATAAAGATCTTTATCTTTATCTTCTAACTTTGAAAACGCATTGGTGCTGAAAAATATGGTACGCCCATCAGCCGAAATGCTGGGGTACCCCTCATAAAACTTGCTATTTAACGAACGAATGGGGCGCCCGCCTACCCATTTGCCATTCTTGAATGTAGAGATCATGATATCCCAATCTTCACGCTCTTTTACCCCGTCGCGGTTTGGGTTCTGGGCCAGATAAAATAGCATCTTACCATCGGCCGTGATCGACGGCGCCGATTCATGATAAAAACGTTTGTTGATCTTACCCTCAATTGGGGTCAGAATCGATTTGGCCTTGGCCAAAGCAAAACCGGTGGCACATAGAAATACGATAAACAGGGTTTTTCTCATAGATTCATCTTTGTGGATAGTACATAACTATTCAATTAAAAAAAACACCAGAAAACTGGGAAATTTTTCGCGCAGGGGGGTATTACCCAGATAAATAAAGGAGTTCTCAATGATTAGAACAAGTATCAGCCTTCCGCGGGAGATATATGAAAAACTGGAAAAGGCGTCTCTAATACATCGCACCTCAAAAGGCAAACTGGCGCTCAGGTGCCTCAAACGTATGCGGGGTAATCAAAAAAAGAATAAGATTGTAAGGCGGTCAACTGTCGCATATAACTCAGCGCATTGTGATAGTCGCCTTTATCTCTGGCTTGATGAAGATATGCATAACTATGTGCAAGCATTGCGCTTCTATGAGAAAATCAGCGTCAGCCGCCTTTTTTCCCAGGCAATAAACAACTATTTGAAAACCATTTTGGTGCTCTTGCATCGTAAGGCAAAACAACTTATAACGAAGATTGACACCAGCTGTAGCCGAGTGCACCGGCGATTATCATTTGCTCATCGTCGGCTTGTTAGTATGCGCATAGTTATGCTCAATTCAGCTTGATCAGATAAAAAACTGGTTGGCAGAGGCGCCTTTGGGCGTTCTCTGGGTCTCAAATGAGAGCTATACCCTTTGAGCAGAAATGTGATGCTAATGATCTGAAGATAACCGATTGGCCCGACCCCACGCCTGGTGAAGACGAGGTTTTGATCAGGGTTAAGGCCTTTGGCCTCAATTACGCAGACATCATGGCACGCCAGGGGCAATACCCTGATGCACCTGGCTTTCCTTTTATACCGGGTTATGAGGTGGCTGGCACGGTTGAAGCTCTGGGCCCGGGTGTTAAGGGCTTTCGCAAAGGCGACAAGGTGCTGGCATTTACTCCTTTTGGGGGTTATGCAGAGTTGGCAATTACCAAGACTGCTGGCTGTT
>CAZHLC010000367.1:0-5046 GCA_964532545.1 uncultured Leptospiraceae bacterium
CTACCGCTGGCGAGCTTTGCATTTGTTGTTCTTCACTCATTGCAAGCTCCTTTTTTTTTCTTTTTTATTTACTATTTATTCTTTAGCGCTCTGCGCTGTTGAGATCAGAGTGAAGCTTCTGGGTCGACTGAACACAGGGCTACCCTCATCTTTTTCAACGGCTCGTAGTTCAACATCAAGGCCAAGGGCATCGAGATATTTCACCAGGGTCGACAGCTTGAGATCTTTGCGGCTTTCGATCTTAGAGACACTGGCCTGCTTGAACTTCTTGATGTCTTTCTGGTTCAGACCAAGTTCTTTTCTCAATGCAGATAGAGAAATATTGAACTGCAGCTTTGTTTTCTTTTTACCCTTGCGTTTGGTGGTTTGAGCCATGTTCTTCAATATACACTAGAGTGAATATTTTGACAAATAAATATGCACTTTAAGGCATATGCTTTTGAGTGAATGTGGTGCGGCGCACGGGCCTCGGGCTGGGGCAGGTGCTCTTCACTTTTTGGCGGCGCATTAGGCGAGCCCGTTTCCGGGGGTTGCTGTGTCAAGGGTTAGAAAAAAACATTAGACAGAATGGTTTCACAATGATATATTATTGCTATGAGCGCAGATACTGAAAAAAGATCAATGGTAGAGCATGCCAATCTGGCACTTTTCTGGGGTATGCATCTCGCGCCCCTGGCAGTCATTCTCACTGGCAGCAACTTCGTCGACTGGATTGTCTGCATAGCCCTCTATGTGGCCCGCATGTTCTGGATCACCGCTGGCTATCATCGATATTTTTCACACCGGGCCTTTAAAACCAACCGCATTTCGCAGTTTCTACTGGCCTTTTTTGCCCAGACTTCGGTGCAGAAAGGGGTACTGTGGTGGGCCTCGCATCACCGCTTTCATCATCGCTACAGCGACCAGCACGATGATGCCCATTCACCTGTGCAGCATGGTTTCTGGCAGGCCCACTGCGGGTGGATTCTTTCAGACAAAACATCTCATGTAAAATGGAAGTATATCAAAGATCTCAGCAAATACCCTGAGCTGGTCTGGCTCGATAAATATCACCAGATACCTGCGATTTTGCTGGCCCTTACCTGCTACCTGGTGGGCGGCTGGTCAATGCTGTTGATTGGCTTTGTGCTCTCGACGGTGGTGTTATTTCATGGTACCTTCACTATTAATTCGCTGTCGCACATCTGGGGCAAAAGACGCTTCAAAACTACCGATGGCTCTAGAAACAATTTTCTACTGGCCTTGATTACCCTTGGCGAGGGCTGGCATAACAATCATCATTTTTTTCCCCATTCGGCCCGCCAGGGCTTCTTCTGGAAAGAAATCGACATCACCTATTACGTGCTGTGGTTTATGCGATTGTTTGGTGTGGTGCGCGACATGCGGCCCGTGCCCGCCAGAATTCTGCAGCAGCGGTCAGTTAAAGCTGATTAATATAAGAGCGATATCATCTTCAAAGGTGCGTTCATTATTCTGCCAGTTAATCAGCTTTTTCATAAGTTTGTCTGAAAACTGGGTTGCATTAAGATAGGCATGCTGTTCTAGAAACGAGGCCAGCTGCTCATCGCCGAACATTTCGTTATTCTCGTTAGTTACCTCGGTAATGCCGTCAGTAAAAAACAACAGCTTATCGCCACTGCCTATATTGATTTGAACTTCACGGTAGCTGTTGTCAAGAAAGCCACCAATCAGACGGCCACTGGGTTTGATTTCATTGATGGTATTGCTTTCGGCCTGCCAGTGCAGGGCGGCCGGGTGGCCGGCCCTGGCAAGCCTGACATATTTGCGACGCAGGTTGATATAGGCCACAAAGCAGGTGAGAAAACTCTGCCCAATGAGTTTTGACAGGCTTTGGTTCATGTTGTTAAGCAGTCTGGCCGGCCTTCTCAAATTTCTCTGCTGCTGGGCAAAACTGACTTTCACCATTGAGCTGATCATGGCCGCAGAAATACCGTGGCCGCTCACATCTGAAATCAGCAGGGCCAACTGGTGATTGTCGAGCTTTTGCAGATCATAGTAATCGCCACCGATTTCTTGACATGGTAAAAATCTCACCGAGATGTCTGCACCATCAATTTCAGGAACTTCAAGTGGCAGCAGTGAGCGCTGAATCTTCTGGGCTACGGCCAGCTCTTGTTTTATCTCTTTGAGGCTGGCCCTGGTTGAAACGCTTTCGAGTTTAACTTTTTCATTTTCATCTTTGATAATGTTCATGCGGTCAGCCAGGGCAAACGACAACAGAGTTATCTCAATGGCCCCGCCAATCTGCAGAGAATAATAGGTGAAAAAGTTATTGGGTACAAGGCCGAGATAAAAAAGCACAACAACCATAGACCCCAGCATCAGGGCCGACCAGGCCAGTAGAAAGAATCTCGCCTGGCGCAGCCCTTTAGCCAGGGCTGCAATGGCCGCGGCAAAAAGTACAATATTGCCCAGAAAGGCAGCATAATTGATGGTCTGCAGCATTAGACGAATAGAAATAAATGGAATGAACACCATGGCCACCGCAGCAAACACGCTGATGGTCTGCAGGGCTAGATGAAGTCGGGGTATTACCCTGCGGGTTTCAAGAAATGAGATCGTAAAGCGGGCTGCCCAGAACAGTAGATTCAGGGCAGAGAAAGAAGTGCAATACCTTTCAAACCGCGGGCTTTCGGGCCAGAGATAGAAAAAAGACCAACCATTGGCATTGGCCATCAGCAGGGTCAGTGAACCCAGATAAAGAATGTATAAAATATAGGTTCGATCTCGCAGGCTGATAAACAGAAAGAAGTTGTAGACCATCATAATCAGCATCAGGCCATAATACATGCCGAAGAGCATGGTCTCATTGCGGGTGATGCGGTGAAATTCGGCATCATTCATCAATGAGGTGCGAACTTGAATGCTGCCCTTGTTTTCTATTTTTAAGAAAACACCTTCGGTAAGCTGTTCTTTGCTGATTTTAAATGCCGGGTTGCGGTGTAAGACTGGCCATTTGCTCTGGGCAATGCCAAGGCCGCTTTTGAGAATTTGCCCGGCAAACAGAGTTACAAAGTCGGTGCGGCTTTCAAATACCAGCAGGCCTGAAAAGGCCTGAGCTTCATTCAGTTTAATGTGAACCCAGATAGCGGCATCAAGGTAACCCAGGCTGATGGGTTTACCTTTAAAAGATTTGAATTTTGATTTGACTTCTGAGATAGACTGATTATCAAATTTTTTTTCAAAATCAATATAATAACTGCTGTGAGCCGATAGATCAAGAAATACCGCAGGCTTGTTCTGAAGCGAACATGCGCTCAGTGATAATACAAAAAAAATTATCAACCATTTGTACACCCCCACGAAAGAAGATTCTGTTTCCACTGACGCAAGCGCTTTTCTTGAAAAGGCTTGCCAACTTTGCATTTGCTCAGGGCCTTGCTAATGTATGGTAAAAAATCTCTTACCATTTAGCACGAAAGGCGACTTTATCAACCAAATGAAACGCTCGCGTCATATTCCTGTTGATTTTTATACCAAAGAGGGGCAGGTTCTCATTCATCACAAAGAAAATGCATCTCTTGATGAAATTGAACGGCTAGAGCGCTTTATTGCCCGGGGTGTTTTCTACCGCGAGGCCGACCACGATAAACTCTTTCAGAAGGCACGCGACAAAAAAGCACCCGATGGTCTCAGCTTTACCCGCCTGTTCAGCAAATCTGCAGCAGAGAAACTGGTCGATACCTCGGGCGGTGTATTCAATGCGCTGAAAAACAATATGCTTGAAGATTTGCATATTGAGAAGGCGGCCCAGGCCTTTACAGAGATTTATTTAAGCTTCGAAAAACACCCTGATATGATGACGGGGTTACTGAATATCATTGAGCTGTTGCAGGGCGATGGCTCTTTATCTTTTAATGTTGAGGTCGCAGTAAAACGGGCCGCTATAGCCATGGCTCTCAAAACCCGGGGTTTAAAGGGGCGCACCAAGGCCTCTGAAGTAGGGCGTTTGCAGGCCGAAGTTGGCGACCTTATGATGGCCGCCCTTTTATGTGATGTTGGCAAGGCCGCCCATGATACTATTACCGGTACGCCCCTTATTCGCTCTGAGATGCGGCGTATACAGAAGTACCCTTTTATTTCTTATAGCATGATTGCCCGTAATGAAGCAGTGTCATCTGAAGTGAAAAGACTTGTTTTGAATCACCGCCGCCCCCTGGCTGCTGATACCCCAAACAATAATTACCCCGGGCGGGCCTGGCTTGAGCGGCGGCTGAAGTACTACGCCGCTGAAGTAAAAAATGAATTTGATACCGCCGGGCTGCTCAATGACATTGATAAGCAGATTTCTTACCTGCGGGTGCAGAGCCCCTATGATGAAGATATAAACATACTGGCCGTGGCCTCTGATTTTGCTTCACTTACTTCAAAGATGGTGTGGCGGGGTGCCCATGAGCCCGTTATGGCCGTACAGCAGATGATTAACCAGAACTTTTACTCATACAGCTATCGCGCCATGCGTGAGTTTCTTGACTATGTTTCGATCAGTCTCTGCGATAATCAAATGATTATCAGGCCCAATGATTTTGTAATTGTCTGCTTTGAGGCACCCAACAGCAGGCTGGCCTTTGAAGCTGCCAGAGTAAACGAAGTCAACAGGCTGCAGAGCAGGCCCATTTTGCAGCGTTTTGCCCGGGTGCATTTGCAGTATGATTTTACCCATAAGCTCTGTTTTGCACCAATAAATATCCAGAGAATTGAAAAAGAACGTTCGGCCGAATACAACCTCGACAGTGATTTCAGCCGCAAGCTGGTCTACGTGGTAAACCGTGAGCTTGATGCTGAGCTCTACGAGCACCTGCAAGAGGTCGCAAAGTGAAATCGCCGAGACGAATTCTGATCATTGAAGACGATGAAGATCTGCGCGATTTTATGGCGGCCAATCTTGAAGAGGTGTTTGAAAAAGTCAGCGTGGCCGCCGACGGGCAGGCCGGCCTTGATGTGGTCGACCGCGAGGGCTGGTTCGATTTAATTCTGTTAGATCTCGTTATGCCAGTGATGGATGGTCACCAGTTTCTGCAGAAC
>CAZHLC010000368.1:0-5027 GCA_964532545.1 uncultured Leptospiraceae bacterium
AAAGCGGGCAGAGCTTACCCCGGCAACTCAAACAGGCGCCTTACACAAGATGAGCACCTTCGTACACAAGTTTAATAAACTTTATAATGAAGGCCGCCCCTTTGTCACCGCGACTCTCGTTGATGTTCATGGCAGTACGCCGCAGAACCAGGGCAGTAAAATGCTGGTTACGTCAGCTGGTTTATTTGGCGGAACCGTAGGCGGTGGCAAAATTGAGGCCCGGGCCATCGAAGAAGCACAAAAGCTGCTTGCTGGTGACGCAGAGAAAAACCTCTATCTTTACAAAGAATGGAACCTGCAAAAAGATATTGGCATGACCTGCGGCGGCACAGTGAAAGTATTTTTTGAAACCTATAACGTAAGCAACTGGCAGATTGTAATTTTTGGCGCAGGGCATGTGTCACAGGCCCTGATTGGTCTGCTGAGTAATATGCGCTGTCAGATACAGTGCTTCGATACCCGCCCAGAGTGGTTGTCGAAACTACCAGCGGCTGACAATGTTACTGCCATGCATTCTGATAATCTGGCCGCAGAAATTTCAAAGCTCAATGCGAATAGTTTTGTACTGCTAATGACCCAGGGTCACAGCACTGATGTTCCTATTCTGGCCGAGGCTCTGAAGCATAAAAAATTCAGCTATCTTGGGGTAATCGGCAGTAAATCGAAGCGGGCAGTTGTGCAGAAAGACCTTCTTGAGGCCGGGGTAAAAGAAGAGCTTTTAAAAGACTTCTACTGCCCCGTAGGGCTGCCCATTGGCTCAAACCAGCCTGCAGAGATCGCCGTGAGCATTGTGGCCCAGCTACTGGCTGTGCGCGATGGTGTGTCTCTATGAGACTTTCGACATGCGAAACAGGCCCTGATCAACAGTGACCTCGGGGGCATAACCCAGTTCGCGGCGGGCCTTGTCTGTTTTGACAGTACAATTTGCAGCCAGCATGCTGACCCCGAAGCGGGTCATGGGTGGCTTTGACTTTATACGAAAAAGGCGCCAGATCGTTTCTACAATGAAGGCTGCGGCTTTAGCCAACCAGGCCGGTACCGACTTTTCAGGAATAGTTATGCCCTGAGTTTCAAGCATGCGGGTAAGAAAGCTCTTCATAGTGTTGACCTGTTTGTCAGCCACAAAGTAGGCGTGACCACCCTGGCCACGGCCCAGGGCCCGCTCTACGCACTGGGTCAGATTATCAATGTAGGTGGTCGAGGTCAGGGCTTCGCCATTATTGAGCCACATGAATTTTTCGCGGGTTACCATCTCTATGATCGTTGGTAAGATGCTGGTATCGCCGGGGCCCCAGACAAAGCGGGGTCGAATTGAGAGGGTGAGAAGACCCGGGCCATTGGCTGAGAGAACAATCTTTTCAGCCTCTCGTTTGGTTTCAGAATACAGAAAAGGGGTGCTTGCTGGGTAGGGGTGCTGCTCGTCGATATCTTTGAGGTCGTGCCCATCGAACAGAGCTGCCTCAGTACCAATAAAAATAAAACGTTGAATGCCTGCTTCTCGGGCAGCTGCAATCATATTGCGGGTGCCTTCAACATTGGCCTGCCAGAAGTCTTTGCGGCTGCCCCACTCTTCAACATAGGCGGCCGAGTGAATCACCACCTGTGAACCCTGAAGATGCTCTGCCCCTATGTTCTGCAGATTGCACTTAACCGGTTCGGCCCCCAGGGCAGCAATTTTCTTGCTACCAGCCTCAGAGCGGGTCATGGCCTTGATTTTATGGCTTTTTTTCAGGCGGGTAATCAGGGCCCCGCCAACGAAACCGGTTCCGCCAGTGATAAAAATCCTCATGGTGCGGTGCATACAAGAACTGACTCAGCCTGGCAAGTGTTAAAACTAGCAGGTTTTCAAACCAGTCGGGCGCCAGTAGGCTGAAAATCGCCGGCTTAAGCCCAACTTGCTCTAATGGCCCAAAAGACCGAAACTATCAGCCACAGAGGCAGAAAGTTGTGCCATGCAAAAAAGGGTGGACAAAATGTCTCACATTTCTATATTTCGTTAAATAGCGAAACATAGAAATGTAATAGGAGATTACTATGGATGCCTTAAAGGCCAAGAAAGAACACGATATTCACTGCCTGACCCGCTCACTCATCAAAGAGCTAAATATTGGCGAGTCGTTTCTTCAAGATTCTTCTGACATGAAATTTAATTCAATGTCGCGCTTTCTGCGCCTCAAAGAATTAGCCAGCTTTCTTTATTATCATAGAGACCGCACTGGCCTTAATTTCATCGAAGACCTGCTTGAAGAGTGTGATATCACCTACACCCTTTCACAAAAAGAAAAGAAACATATACCAGACCATGGAAGATTGTTGGTTGTAGCAAACAGGCCTTTCGGCGGGTTAGAAGCATTACTGCTGGCCCGTGCGATTTCAGAAGTAAGATCAGACTTACTGGTTGTGAGTGATGATCCGATTTTTCAACTGATGAACCTGAATGCCCTGACCGGGGCCGATACTGACAAAGAAAAAGAAGAGATTATTGGTGAAGCCATGAATCAAGAAAAAGCCGTACTGGTTTTTCCGGCGAAACGAATCTCGGCTTTTAAACCCGGTAAATGGGATAAAGAATTTTTAAGTTATGCCACGACCTATCAGGCTGATGTACTGCCGGTATATGTGTCTGGCCGTAACAGCGAGCTTTTTAACCTGCTGCGCTACCTGAATAAAGGTTTCACCCGCAAAATGCTGGTCAGAGAAATTTTTAACAAGCGCGGTAAAAGTATCAGCATTCGTATAGGCAACCCCATTGCTTATCAGGGTTTTCAGAACCTGAAAACCAAAACAGCCCTGCGCCTGCTGCGCAAGCACCTGCTTGCCATTGCCTCAGGCAAAAAAGGGTACTTCAAAACAACCAAGAATGTAATACACCGCGTTGACCGTGAAAAACTTCGCGAAGATATTTTCACCGGCCAGCCCCTTGGTTACACTGAAGATCACAAGATGATTCTACTCATCGACTACAAAGATGCTCCTCATGTGATGGAAGAGATTGCACGCCTGCGCGAATCAACATTTCGCCTGGTTGGTGAGGGCACAGGCAGCGCCAAAGATACCGATGATTTTGACCGCCACTACAAACACCTTGTTCTGTGGGATGATCGCGAGCTTGAGATTGTAGGTGCCTATCGCCTTGGTATCGGCAAAGAGCTGCTTGAGCAGAAAGGCCAGCAGGGCTTCTACTCGAACACTCTGTTCAGCTACGGCGAAGAACTTGAGAGGGTTCTGCCCGATGCCATTGAATGTGGCCGCAGCTTCGTACAGCCTAAATACTGGAACAGTATGGCACTTGATTACCTGTGGCACGGTATTGGCGCGTATATCGCCAAGAACCCCCAGATTAAATATCTGTTTGGCCCGGTAAGCATCAGCCAGAACTACCAGAAAGAGGCGCGCGATATGCTTATTTACTTCTATACCAAATGGTTTGGCGCCCGTGAAAACCTGGCCAAAGCTAAACGCCCCTATGGTATAAAAGAAGAAACCAAAGCCCGCCTTGATGAGATTTTCTCAACCGGCGATTACAAAAAAGATTTTAAGGCACTCAAACAGAATCTGAAACACTTTGGTTTAACAGTTCCGACCCTTTACAAACAGTATGCCGACCTCTGCGAAGAAGATGGCGTGCATTTCTTAGACTTCGGTATCGACCCCGATTTTGCCAACTGTGTTGATGGCCTGATTCTGGTTGAACTACCCAAGCTTAAAGAAAAGAAGCGTGCCCGCTACATAGATACCAAACACGATTCTAATCTGCATGCACCTAACCTTTCTTCTTACTTCACAGAAGCAGAAGAAATAGCAGAGCAGCAAAGCTGATCGATTAAACAGAGAGAGAAAATGTTCGGATACTATCAGGCAGTTAAGTTTTTGCTGGGTATCAAAGGCGAAGGTGGCCATGAGGCCACCTTCGATGAACATACCTTAAAGATAAAAAACAAAAACCGCAGAGTACTGACCTTTGAGGCCGACGGCAGAGCGAGAGGCACGATCATCATTCTGCATGGCATGTCGCCCATGGGGCCCGATGACCCACGCATGCTGACACTCTGTAATTCGGTGCGTAAATCGGGTTACCGGGTACTATGCCCAGACATATCAGAGATTCGGGCACTGAAAATAGCCGTTGAGCAGATCGATATAGTCAGAGACTTTATTCTGGCAATCAATCGTGAGATGGTCGAGCCTGGCGAGCGCACAGCCGTCATGGCCCCGTCTTTTTCTGCAGGCCTTGGCCTGGCGGCCATTGCTGATGAGGGTCTTGCGCCACAGATCAGCTCAATGTGTTCGCTGGGCACCTTTGCCAATATTGACAATGTGGTAGAGTTCTTTTTTACCTCAGATAGTGCCGACCATTACGGTCGTCTGATCGTGTTTAAAAACTTTATCGGCCATGTTGTGGGTAAAAACCCCCAGCTAGAAAGGGCTTTTACCATTGCCATTGAAGATAACTGGCATGACCGCAAAGAACCTCACCTGCAGCGGTATATGAAAAAGATGTCACCAGAATCAAAGCGTATCTATAAAAAACTGATGACAGATAATAATTACCGCCTCAAGGCTCTGAAAAAGATTCTCGAGAAAACACGAAAACGTTTTAAACGGTATAACATTACAGACTATACCAGACAAATTGAAACCCCCGTTTTGTTGGTACATGGTGCAGACGATCATGTTATACCACCAAGCGAATCGAGACAACTTCACCACGAATTACGCAACCGGGGCAAAAGCAGCCGATTACTGGTTACGCCTTTTCTTTCACATGGCGATACCAGCCTCAGTCTAAAACAGTTTTTAGAAATCTGGCGCCTTGTCTCGAGTTTTGCGTTCTTTTTTCGAAACGTATAATCAAAATTGATTTACGTCTGCCTTCTACCGGCGCTTTCTGGCGCCGGGTTTTTTTATATATGCCGATCAATCTCGAAAAACACCTGCCAGAGTTGATATATCTTGAAAAACTTCTTAGATCGGAAGAGCACACGTCTGAACACCTGCCAGAGTTGATATATCTTGAAAAACTTCTT
>CAZHLC010000369.1:0-5015 GCA_964532545.1 uncultured Leptospiraceae bacterium
CTACATGCCAATGAGCATGCCGCCATCAACGCGCAAGATCACACCAGTAATGAAATCAGCTTCAGGCGAGGCTAACCAACGGGCCGCGTAGGCAATATCTTCGGGTTTACCCTCGCGCTTGAGGGGTATGGCCTGCTTCAAGATATCCTGATATTTTTCATCCATGGTGGCGGTCATATCTGTGGCAATGTAGCCCGGGCAGATACAATTCACGGTAATGTTGCGGGCTGCCAGCTCTTTGGCGCTTGTTTTAGTCAGACCAATCACCCCGGCTTTGGCCGCGGTATAGTTGGCCTGGCCCGGGTTACCCATGAGACCGGCACCTGATGAAATGTTCACGATCTTACCATGGCGCTGCTTCATCATAATCTTGGCAGCAGCCTGAGTGCCGTTAAAGGTACCTTTGAGGTTGACATCAATCACCAGATTCCATTCGTCTTGACTCATACGAATGAGCAGGTCGTCACGAATGACCCCGGCGTTATTCACCCAGATGTCAAGGCTGCCAAACTCTTCTTTTGCTTTAGCCGCGAGCTCTTTGCAGGCTTTGTTGTCTGTTACATTGGTTTCAACCGCAATGGTTTTCACTTTGTATTTTTCAGCAATTTCGTTGGCGGTTTTCTGAGCTTCTTCAAGCAGAATGTCTGAAACAACAATGTTGGCACCTTTTTCAGCAAAGGCGATGGCCATGGCTTCACCCAGGCCGCGGGCCGAGCCGGTGATTACACAGGTTTTATCTTTAAACATGGCTTACCTCTCGTCTATCTTCTTGTATTCGCGCTGCTCGGGGCCAACATACAGCTGTCTGGGCCGGCCGATGCGGGTATCTGATGATGTGATCATTTCGCGCCATTGAGCGATCCACCCGGGTAGTCGGCCCAGGGCAAACAGTACTGTAAACATATCTATAGGAAAGCCAATGGCCTTATAGATAATACCCGAGTAGAAGTCTACGTTGGGGTAGAGCTTGCGTTCAATGAAGTACTCATCTTTAAGGGCTGCCTCTTCAAGTTCTTTGGCGATATCAAGCAGAGGGTCTTTTACCCCTAATTTGCTTAGAACTTCGTCGGCAGTCTTTTTAATAATGCGGGCCCTTGGGTCAAAGTTTTTGTACACCCGGTGACCGAAGCCCATCAGGCGAAAAGACGATGACTTGTCTTTTGCCATATTGACAAATTTTTTCACGTCGCCACCATCTTTATGAATGGCCATGAGCATATCAAGCACAGCCTGGTTGGCCCCACCATGCAGTGGGCCCCACAGTGCATAGACACCGGCTGCGATTGAGGCAAACATATTGGCCTGTGAAGAACCAACCAGCCGCACCGTTGAGGCTGAGCAATTCTGCTCATGGTCGGCATGCAGAATCAGCAGCACATTCATGGCCCGGGTTAAAAGTTCGGGCACATGATACTCTTCAGCCGGGGTGGCGAACAGCATGTGAACAAAATTGGTAACATAATCGAGTTCATTGCGGGGATAAATCACCGGTTGGCCAATCGACTTTTTATATGAGAAGGCAGCAATCGTTGGTGCCTTGGCCAGCAGCCGATACATGGTGATCTTGCGGGCCTCTTCGTCTAGTGGGTCATAATCGTGATCATCGTAAAAGGCCGATAGAGTACCGATCATCGAAGACAGAGTGGCCATGGGGTGAGAGTTTCGCGGAAAATTATTAAACAGATGCCGCATGTCTTCGTGCAGCAGTGTATGATAGGTTATGGTTGTGGTAAATTCATTGAGCTCATCTTTGTTGGGCAACTCACCGTAAATCAGCAGATATGCCACCTCAAGAAAACTTGAGTGTTCAGCCAACTCTTCGATGTCATATCCCCGGTAGCGTAAAATACCCTTTTCGCCATCAAGAAAGGTGATGGCCGATTTACAGGCCCCGGTTGAAACGTAGCCATTGTCGAGAGTGATCACCCCCGACTGACCCCTTAGCTTGGCAATATTAAGAGCCTGTGAGCCATCAGAGCCCGTTTCAATAGGAAATTCATACTCTTTGCCCTCAATGATCAGTTTTGCTGTTTGTGCCATTTTTGCATGCTCCTTCTCAATTTAATAAAGCTATCTTTGCGCCGGTGACATTTATCCCTCATATACCAGGGCCAGCTCTTTGCTGGTATAATCGCCCTCACTGGGGTAGCCATAGGCGCTGTTAATATATCTTATACTTTTTTTCGTCTTATTGACATTAATATGTGAGTGCCCGTATACATGTAAATGAGAGCCAATTTCTCTGATTACCCCGTCAATTTTAGACGAACCAAGAACTGGCGCATATAAATATCCCCGAAAACGCAGAAAAGCTGGCAGCAAATCAAGCCTGGGCATGAAGTGTGAAAGTGTAATCACCCTGGCCCCGTCTTTATGCTGTAAATCGGGTTTATTCTGCTCTAGAAAAAAATCAGTAATTTTTGCGTTATCATAGTCATTGGGCCAGCGGCAGTAGCGAAAATCGTTCCAGCGGCGCTGCAGCTCGTCTGAGGGTTTACCAAAGCTGTAGTCATACCAGCTGAGCAGGGGTACAATGCTGACCCCCTCATAGGCCCGGGGCTCAATCTGCAGCTCGAATGAGAGGGCCATTTCACTGAGTGCAAAGAACTTTTCAATTGAGTCGGGGTAGTCTTTTTTGTAGATCCATAAATCATGATTGCCGGGTACAAAAAAGACCTGAGCAAACTTCTCTCTTACGGTTTCAAAACACCATTTGAGCAGCTCAGAATCATGACTGACGTCACCACCGAGCAGCAATATGTCATCGGTATAATCAGCGTCAGACAGGTTTTTTAACCAGTCACGGTTTTCTTCATAATCAAGGTGAATATCAGAGGTTGCCAGAACTCTCATTGACTCTCTTCAGTCTGCCGGTAAAAGAACCGCATATCAACATTGTGCCATTCTTGTTCAGGGTGCATGACCCAGAACAGCGCCTTTCGCCGCTCAAAGACAAAATCGTGGCCGATAGGAGAGCAGTCAATGTTTTCTGTCTTACAGTATGAAGTAAACCAGTGCAGGCGATAGTAGAGGTCTAGCATTTCATAAATTTGTTTGTCTGTTCGCATTTCGACATTCGAAAACTTTTCTGGGCCTTCATTTTTACGCAGGTCAGGTACCAGCTTTATCATATAATCAGGCACATGGGCATCTATAGCCAGATCATCATGCAGGTTCATAACCCAGAACAGGGCCCAGAGTGATTCAATGTACCAGTAGAGATTGGTGAGTTCTTTTTCGCTGAGTTCACTGTTTTTTTTATGCAGCAGGCCGAGCTCATCTTCGGTAAGGGCTTCAAGCAAGTTATGCTGCCCCAGCCAGTCATGAATCACAGTGGTGGGGGCTTTGAAATAAATATTCAGCAGGGCGTTCATCACCAGGGCCCGTTCAATAACCTGTTGCCGGTAACGACTGTAAAAGCTGGCCAGTGGTGGTATGTTGTCTGGCACATCGCCACCGTGGTTGCGAATGTACATTTCAGACATTTGTTTAACTTTTATGGGATTTATCAGCTCTGGTTCAAACTCGCTGCCTTTCATTATCAGAGTTTATCTGGTTCTTCTGCCAGAATCTCACTGAGGCCACGTTCGAATGAGCGGTTTGAAAAACCCAGTTCGCGCTTTGCTTTGTCGTTGCTGATTCTGATTTTTAAAGGCACCGGAATTGGCACCAGTAGCGGGCCCCGACCGGCAGCTCTTTTAAAAGACTCAAAAAATTCAAGAAAACTCAAATCATCGCCGCTGGTATTATAGGCCTCACCGATTGACTTGTCATTATTAATGGCGCCGGTTACAGCCTGAGCCACATCAGCGGCATGCACAATGGGCCATGTAACAGAGGGCATGGGTAGTATGGGCAGTTTCATCATGAAGTAACAGGCGGGCATGAAGTTGCTGTCGCGGGCCCCATAGACTGCCGAAGGTCTGAGGCTGGTCATCTGCAATGAAAGTTTGTCGGCAAGTTGCCACGCCAGGCTTTCTGAAATCTGTTTGGTTGCGCGGTAGGCACCGCCTTCTTTGTTCTCACCATCAACCTGGGGTGAATCTTCGTAGATGACATCGGTGAGGTTGAATTGATAGAGACCAATGGTACTTATCTGAATAATACGTTTAATGCCGGCCTCGCTGGTGGCCTCATACACATTTGCTGTACCGGTTTTGTTGGCCTGGTAGTTCTCTTGCCAGTCAAAGTTTGTAATGCTGTAGAGGGCCGCATTCGAAACAACAACATCTGCACCCTTGAAGGCCTCAACCAGAGAAGCCTTGTCTAACAGGTCGGCCTTTCTGAATTCAACCCCGTCTTTTTTGAGAAAGGCGGCTTTCTGAGGGTTGCGTACGACACCCAGTACTCTGGCGCCCTGTGAGAGAAGTTCTCGGCAGATGTAGGCACCAATCATGCCACTGGCACCGGTGACAGCGATGGTTTTACCAGAAAGAGACATTACCCTGAGTGAACTTCTGAGACAAGCTGCAAAGTGTTATTTGTCAGCTGGTATTGTTTTGTTTATACACATACTATTAAACTTGACGCCTGCGGCGCGGGGGGGCTCATCAATCATGGCAAATATCTCACGCAAAGATTTTCTTACTACGGCCTCAGTTGCCCTGCTTGGGGTACGCTGCGACTTTGATACCATTCAGCAGCTTGAGGCTAAGACCGCTGCAATACCTGAGCGGGTTCTGGGCAAGACCGGGGTCAAGCTGCCCATGATTGGTATTGGCGGTTATCACCTGGGTGGTATGTATAACGAGAAAGCCGCCATTGCAATTGCCAGGCTGGCTGTTGACCTCGGAATTAAATTCATTGATACCGCTCATTGTTATCAGGGCGGTGATTCAGAAAAGCTGCTGGGCAGGGCCCTTAAAGGGGTGCGTGAAAAAACATTTTTAATGACCAAGGTGCATGAGCGAGATGCCAAAGGTGCCATGAAAGAACTCGAAGCCAGTTTGCGGGCCCTTAAAACTGATCATGTCGATCTATGGCAATTTCACAATGTAATGTATCATTCAGAAGTA
>CAZHLC010000370.1:0-4529 GCA_964532545.1 uncultured Leptospiraceae bacterium
CTTAGCATATGCCTTTTTTGTGGCTTCGGCACACTTCTTCCATGAAAATTCTTTTAAGCGTTGAGAGCCTTTATTTTTAAGATCTTCTTTTAGCTTTGTATTATAGACGACTTTTTCGACGGCCTGTAATATTGATTGTTCTTTTCTCGGATCAAAATACAAAGCAGCTTCGCCCGCAACTTCTGGCAATGAACTGGTATTGCTGAGTATAGCAGGGCACTTACTGGCAAAGGCTTCGAGAATAGGAATACCGAAACCCTCATACAATGTTGGAAAGATGAACGCTAGTGCATGCTGATACGCACTGAATAGAAAATCATCAGAAACCAGAGGAAAAAGCAGCAGTTTTTCACTAACCCGGTATTCTTTGATTAGTGCTTTTTCTGTATCTGAGAATTCTTTTCCCCCCACACAAACCAGATAAAGGTCATCATCATTTTTCAAGAGGGGCGCAACGCTTTTCAAAAAGAATTTGAAATTTTTATAGTACGCCCTGTCGCCTACGAAAAGAATATATCTGCTGGGTAATTGGTTATCACTGGCCTGTCGACTTTGGGATATCTTCTGGCTATAACCCAGCGTAATCACTGAAATTTTTTCTTCCGATATACTGTATAAATCTATGATGTCTCTTTTGGTCGATTCTGATATTGCGATAATGTGGGCAGCTTTTCTGATTAAAAGTTCTTTGTGCGCAGTTGTATTGTCTTTCAATATAGAGAACTCATCACGAAGCTTTTCGTGAATCATGTCATAAACTGTGATGATAAACGGTTTTGTGCCAATGTGGTTAAGAAAGTAAGGGCTATAATAGGTGGGGTGAAATAAGTCATACTGAGCGTTGTTCAATGCCGCTATTTCGGTGCCATATTCAAGTTTGTTACTCAGGTTTCTAAACAGGTATTTGATGAACTTTGAGTTTTTTAGAGGTAATCTTCTTGCAATAGATTTCATTTTACTTGTGAAGTTTTCTGCGCTTTCGTTTTTCTCTTTTTCAAGAAGCTTCTTTGAATCATCGATTAAAGATGAGTTACATAGATAGAAATTCGCAGTTTTATCTATTGCAAGTTCTGTTTCTATCTCACGGTCCTGGCTGTATGCTGATAATAGCTCAAAAAAGTATCGAGATATGCCGCCGTATTTCTGCCATTTGAAAATCTGAGAATCGTATAGAACTTTCATTTTACATCCTTCAGGCGGTAATACCAGTCTTCAAGAATGTCATGAATGCTCTGTTCAATGGTATATTTCTGCTGCCATTGCGTTTGTGCTTTGATTTTGGTATTATCTCCGATGATTACCTGGTTATCGTTGGGCCGAATAAGGTCAGGGTCAGTCTCATATGTTATTTCTATGCCGAGGCTCTTTGCCATCATTAGTAGTATATCTTCAAGTCTGACGCCATTGCCACTGCACACATTATACACTTCGCCGCATTGGCCATCGTGTAAAATCAAATCGTAGGCAACAACTACATCTCTTACATCTAAGAAGTCGCGTACAATTTTAAGGTTTCCGGTTTTTAAAGTGCTGTTTTCGCTTCTGCCTTCTTTTATATTGATAAGTTGCCTTGCAAATGATGAAATAACAAAAACTTCTCTTTGCCCTGGCCCGAAGTGGTTAAAAGAGCGTGTTGATACAATATCGAGGTTATAGCCATTAACATAGACTTTAGAGATTAATTCTTGAGAAACTCTGGCAACTGCATAGGGGCTGACAGGGTCAGGGTAAAGCTCTTCTCTTAAAGGAATGTCTGCCTCTGCAACATTACCATACTCTTCTGAAGAGCCCACAGATAAGAGGCGTGATTTTAAACCAGAAAGTCGCAATGCCTCAATTAGATTAAGATAAATGTTCATATTATTCATGAAGCTTGTGACTGGCTGTTGCCAGCTCAACGCTACGCTGCTTTGAGCAGCAAGGTGTACGATGTAATCGGGCTCAAATTCATGTAATATTGATTGAATTTCATCTAAGTCTGATAGATCTGATTTGTATAGATGCAGACCGTTGTGCTCAAAGCCGGGCTTTGTATTGGTGCGATAAATTCCTGCAATAATTGTTGCAGAATCTTTCTGTTGCAAATACTGAATATAATGCCTGGCCACAAAACCCGTGACCCCTGTAATTAAATATTTAGCCATTTTAATCTGTGATAATCGGTTATCTTTAATCGGTTTGGTAGACCTCAAGGTCTTAGGCTGCTCTCAATTCGAACTCTTCTGGTGTCATGTAATTTTTTTTTGAATGTGTTCTTTCTCTTATGAATGAAAAAGCAACTTAGGTCATATGCCCCCAGTTCTCTTACTCACCTATAAACGGGCCGATACAACGCAAAAGGTATTTGAAGCGATTCGTAGCATAAAACCGACAGACCTGTTCGTTGCATCAAATGCTGCGCGGGGTCATATTGAGGGCGAAGAGAAAATGGTAGATTCGGTCAGGCAGTTGACTGAACAGGTTGATTGGCCCTGCAAAGTGAGGCGCCTTTATCGTGACCAGCACCTCAATTGCCAACAATCAATTTCTACTGCCATAGACTGGTTTTTCAGTGAAGTTGAAGAGGGCCTCATTCTTGAAGATGATTGTGTGCCTCACCCTGATTTTTTTAAATTCGCAGAGACCATGCTTAGCAGATATAAAGATCAGAAAGAAGTAATGATGATCTCGGGTACGAGCTATTTATTTGATAACTACGATACGATGAAAGAATCATACTATTTTATGCGCTATTTTTCAATCTGGGGCTGGGCTACCTGGCGTGATCGCTGGGCTCTTTATGACAGAGAGATGAACGAGTGGCCTGAGTTAAGGGCTAACGGTTGGTTAAAATCAATTTTCAAGCGGGGCGACATGGCCCGGTATTTTCGTGACTTGTTTGATGCCATCGCAAACCAGCAGATTGATACCTGGGATTATCAGTGGATATATTCTTGCCTGCGAAACAATGGTCGTGCGCTGGTATCTGGTCTGAACCTTGTGGCCAATATTGGCAATGTGGGTGAGCACGGTGCTTCTTCTGATGAAGAAAATCTCTTTCTGAATATGAAAACGTTTGATCAAAAAGAAATCGTTTTTAGACATTCTACCGACATCGATGAACATGAAGAGAACCGCGCCTTTGATACCGTTATAAGGCATATGCCATTTCGATGGCGTTTGAAGCTGAAACTTGCCCGACTGCTTGGGTAGTATTCTGTTGCTTGTAAAACCCTATGTTTGAAAAATTGCAGCATAAGTTTCCCCAGTGGAAAAAGTATTTGTCGAACACCTCATGGCTTTTTTTTGAAAAAGTCTTTCGCATGGCTGTATCACTGGGCGTGGGCGTTTGGGTAGCCCGTTATCTTGGGCCTGGTGATTTTGGTGAACTTAATTATGCAATCAGCTTCGTAGGCCTGTTTTCAGCAATCGCGTCGTTTGGCATGGATAATATCATCGTACGTGATCTGGTTAAACATGAAGAGAGCAGAGCCGAGATTCTGGGTTCGGCCCTTGTTCTAAAAATTGTCGGTAGCGTTGTTGCGCTTATTTTTATTGCACTTGCTTCAATATTCTATCTGAAAACAGACTTAGAACGCATTCTGGTAGCCGTGATGGCCATTGCACTGCTTTTTAGAGTATTTAATATTTTTGAATTCTATTTTCAGGCCATGGTAGAGGCCCGCAAATCTTCACTGGCTAACACTTTTGGTTTCATGGCAACCACCTTGATTAAGGTTGTCGCGATAGTCTTTTCGATGGGCATCTTATATGTGGGCCTCGCCTACATTGCTGAGGTTTTGGTAATTGCCATCAGCCTGCTGGTGTTTTTTGTGATGGGCTCTGATATTTCAATCAGGGCCTTTAAATTCAGCAAACAATGGGCAAAGACTCTATTAAAGGCCTCATGGCCTCTGATGCTCTCAGGTATGGTGATTGCAGTATACATGCGAATCGATCAGGTCATGATCAAATCAATGGTCGATAGCAGCTCTGTGGGGCAATATGCTGCAGCTGTCAGGCTGAGTGAAGTCTGGTATATGATTCCGGTGGTGCTGAGCACTTCGGTTTTTCCATCGATTATCAATTCGAAAAAGCTTTCTGAAGAACTTTATTACCGCCGGCTGCAGATGTTTCTTGATGCCCTTGCCTGGGGCGCTCTGCTATTGTCTATCTTTGTGTTGCTATTTGCCCGCGAAATTGTAACGATTCTCTACGGCGCAAAGTATGAGCAGGCTTATCTGGTGTTGCGCCTGCACATCTGGGCTGGTGTGTTCGTTTACCTGGGTTCAGGGGCGGGTAACTGGTTGGTTAATGAGAATCTGCAGAAGTATGTTTCAATAACTACGGCTGCCGGGGCCGTCATCAATGTGGTTTTAAACTACTTTCTGATTAACGAATATGGCATTGAAGGTGCTGCGATGGCAACCCTGGCCAGCCAGGCGACTGCTTCTTTTGTGGGTTACGGTCTATTTAAAGAGACCCGTATAGTATTCATTATGCAGCTTAAGGCAATATTTGCCCCCTTTCTTTATCTGGGCAGGGTGCTG
>CAZHLC010000370.1:4539-5010 GCA_964532545.1 uncultured Leptospiraceae bacterium
TATGATGAGAGGTAGTAAATGATTTGTGATATTTTATCATTTGTAAAAAGAAAAACATTATCAATCGATAAAAATGTTTTTCAGACTGAGCACCAGCGTTCGGCCCTTATTTCTTACCTGCCAATAGGCCTTTCAGTACGCAATGATGATACCTTGGTACACAATAACCAGCGTGATGCTCTATTCATGGGTGAAGTTTTAAATGAGCTGGGGTTTAATGTTGATGTGGTGCTTTTTACATCTCTAAAAAAGTTAGATTACCGCCCCTATAATCTAATACTTGGCTTTGGTAACCCCTTAATCAATTCTTTTTACGCTGCAGATTGCACGGCTAAGCGCGTTTTCTACGCCACTGGCATGCATGTCGAAACTCAAAATAGAAACAGCCTGGGTCGGGTTCGTGAAGTTTATGAGAGAAAAGGGGTCTTGATGCCCGAATCTGCAAGGGTTGTTACTGAAACCTGGGCCGAG
>CAZHLC010000371.1:0-5000 GCA_964532545.1 uncultured Leptospiraceae bacterium
GAGTCAGCATAGAAAGGCAGAAATAAAGCCCGGCAAAGGCCCAGTGACGCCGCTCTTTCTTCTTTATAACCAGCTGCCCCAGGGCCAACACAAAGGTAAAACCAGCCCCAATCAAGCTGAGAGCCCGCATGGCATCAATCATGGGTGCTAATTTCAGGGTATAACATAGTTGGCATAGAATTTTTTAACAAATTCAACTTGCTGGCAGAGATGCCCACAGAACTATGAGGTGGTTAAAAAGTACGGCGGTCTAAATGGTGTTAGACGTCAAACTAACACAGAAAAAAAAGGAAAGTCTCATGTTTAAATCTATTCAATTCACGGTTCTGATTCTGGGGCTGTTTGCTTTCTCTGCTTTGCAGGCGGCCAGCCCACATGTAGGAGAGGTTGTCATTTTGAAAATGAAAGAGCGAGACATCACCCACGATAAAAAAAGAAAACGGGTGGTATACACGCCAAACTCGGGTCGCAAGCAGTCATACTACGATCACTATATCTTTAACCGCAAACAATGGAAGCACAAGATTGGTTTCAACCGCCGGGGAAACATCAAGATCTCAGTTAAGATTATGCGCAAGGTCAACCGACAAGAAGATTCTGAGTTTGGCGGGGCCCAGCCGGTAGGTGGCTTCAGCATTACTGACTACTACGTTGATATCGTTGGCGGGGCCAAAGACCGCCGTGATGAAAAGAAAACCGAAATAGAGCGTTGCCTGGTAGACAATGAAGAAGCCATAAAGAAACAGGGCCGCCGCAAAGTGTTTGCCTGGTGCAGCTGTATGTGGAACAAATGGCCTGACAATTCAAGCCTCGATACCATCAGCCAGTTCGAACAAACCGCGGCTGGCCAGGCAGCCGATCAAGTCTGCTCAAAAAAAGTTGGCTGGAGGTAAGCCAGGTTTCGTCTGCGGCCAGCACCGCCAGTAAATCTTCGGGTGCAAGGGTGTTTCTGGTGTTTTTTTCAGGCACAAGGTACACCCCAGAGTTTTTCTCTTCGTCTACTTTAGCACCGAGGCAAACTTCGCCCCGCTTGCTGGCCAGATTTTTGAATGCCCCTTTTTTAAATCGTAGATTTTAAAAAACTGTGCTTCATATGGCTACTCATCGTGCTGCATTTTTCAACTGCCTCAAAAAAATCAAGTACTATCGAAGAATTCAGTTGTGATTGACAGCCTGTGTCAAAGGCCCTTTCTACCGGCTTCGAGGGTAGTTTTATCAAACCAGAAGATATTAAACAGATAGAAAAGCGCAGGGCCTTTGCCATTATTGCCCACCCAGATGCGGGCAAGACCACCCTGACCGAGAAGCTGCTTCTCTATGGCGGGGCCATACAACTGGCCGGCCATGTGCGCGCGAAAAAAGAACGCCGCTCTACCCGCTCAGACTGGATGAAGCTTGAGCAAGACCGCGGTATATCTATAAACACCTCGTGTATGCAGTTTGCCTTCGAAGGCTATGTGCTCAATCTGCTCGATACCCCGGGCCACGAAGACTTCTCTGAAGACACTTATCGCACCCTGATGGCCGTTGAATGTGCTATTATGCTGATTGATGGTGGCAAGGGCGTTGAACCCCAGACCATTAAACTTTTTGAGATCTGCAAAGAGAAACAGATACCTATTATTACTCTAATCAACAAACTCGACATGCCTGCCAAAGAGCCGTTTGAATTACTTGATAATATCGAAACCGTTCTGGGCATTACTCCGGTACCGTTAACCTGGCCTCTGGGCTCAGGCCGTGAGTTTAAGGGCGTGTACGATCTACAAACACAGACTCTGCACCGTTTCGAAAAAACCACTGGCGGGGCCTTCAAGGCCTCTGAAAAAATTTCGGGCATCGAAGACGATGAATTAAAGAACCTCATGGGCGAGCAGGAATATAAAAAGTTTGTCGAAGATGTAACTTTAGCCCACGAGATGCTGCCCGAATTTGATGAAGAACTATTTCATTCAACGCAGATTTCTCCTGTGATGTTTGCCTCAGCCATTAATAACTTCGGCATTGAGCTGCTCTTAAATAAATTTCTCGATCTGGCCCCGGCGCCCGAAATCATAGAACTGGCCAATGACGAGAAAATAGACCCCACAGATGATGAATTCACAGCATTTATTTTTAAACTTCAGGCGAATATGAATAAGGCTCACCGTGACCGTGTTGCCTTTGCCCGCATTACCAGTGGCATTTTCAAACGGGGCATGCAGGTCAATCTACCCCGTCTGAATAAAGCAGTCAAACTTTCGTCGCCGGTGGCGTTTTTCGGGCAAGAGCGAAACACCATTGATACGGCCTACCCTGGCGACATCATAGGCCTGGTAAACCCCCGCCTCTACCAGATTGGTGATATTCTCTGCTCAGGCAAACCGCCTAACTACTACCCCCTGCCCCGCTTTGCCCCTGAATGCTTTGCTCGCATAGTTGCCACAGACACCTCAAAACTCAAGGCCTTTAAAAAGGGCATCGATGAGTTGGCTGAAGAAGGTGTGGTACAGATCTTCAATGCAGATGAGCGTGACCCTATTATTGGTGGCATTGGCATACTTCAACTTGAAGTATTCAAGTTCAGGTTAGAAGAAGAGTACGGGGCCATCTGCCGTCTTGAAAATCTGAGCTATGAAGCCTCACGCTGGGTGCACCCTGAAGATACAGATAAACTGGGCCAATTTGCCAAGCTGGTGCATGATCATGAAAAGAACCCGGTGATTATCTTTGAAAGCCGCTACATGCTCGACAGTTTTATGGCAGATAAACCTGATGTGCGCCTCTACCGACACCCCGTCAGCTTTGCAGGCGCGTTAATCGATTGACAATATCTATACCTCTTATTTAAAATCGAAAACGTAGTGGAACGTTTTGATTTTCATATTCTGATTATTGATAAAGATCAGGCCTCGCTTGAGATGCTGGCCGATGCCATCAGCAGCACCACCCAGAACGAGATACGCACAGCCACAACTGGCGAAGAGGGCCTTAAGATGGCACGCGAATGGAAGCCCGAGATCATACTGGTTGATAACGACCTTGATGATGTACCGGGCGTCAAAATACTCGAAGAAGTCAACACCATACCTGATCTATCAGCCTCGGTTATTCTAATGTCTAAAGAAGTCGACCGTGAGATGCGCATCATTGCCTTTTCATATAGTGCCCATGACTTTCTGCACAAACCCATAGAGATACTTGAGCTTCTGCAGAAGCTGCAGAACCTGTTATCGATTAAAAAAGCCACCCAGAAGTTTCGAATGCTGAATAACAAGCTGCAGAAAGAAAAAAGTATTATGGTGAAATATTTTTCAGAAGACATTGTTGATAAAATACTATCTGAAGAGATTAAACCAAACCTGGGCGGTGATATTCTCAACGCCACCGTACTGTTTTTTGACCTGCGCAACTCAACCAGCATTGCCGAGCAGATCACGGCTAAACAGTTTTCTGAATTGCTCTCGATGCTTTTTACCGACTTGATGGATCTTGTTTATGGCTATGAAGGTTCAGTAAACAAACTTATGGGTGATGGCATGCTAATTACCTTTGGTGCTCCAGTTTCTTCAGGCAATGATACGCTGCAGGCAGTGCGCTGCGGGCTGGCCATTCGCAAATATCTTGAATCTTTTAATTCTATCAGGCCTTCTTATCTCAAAGAACCCATCAGTGGTGGTGTTGGTATTGCTACCGGCAAAGTGTTCGCGGGCAACATAGGCTCAACCCGCCGCATGGAATATACCGTGCTGGGCGATGCGGTTAACATTGCAGCGAGGCTTGAATCATTGACCAAGCTGGCTGGTGTCGATAATCTTATAGATGGTAACACCTATGCAGCTGTGTGGCAGATAACGCGTTGCAAAAAAGTAAAATTTGCTAAAATACGGGGCAAGATTCAAGAAGTTAAAATATACCACGTAGCCGAGCTTTTTGAAGAACAGCTTGAAGACTTCGCTGAAGACCAGGCTGCTAATGGGCAACTTGTTATTGACTAGATCTCTTCGTCGCTGAAACAGCTGCCAGTGAACAGGTGTTTCTCAAAGGGCAGGCTCAGGCGCACCTGAGTGGTACTTTTCTTTCTGATAACGGCTTCTTTTGATTCGTTGGGCCAGGCCCAGGGGTCATGATGAAATGAATCTTCAAGCAGAGCAGCCAGCGATAAAACGTTACTTTTGGCCCGGTACACTTCATTACGAATCTGATTATCAATACAGAACTCAGCGGCCCGCAACAGGTCTTTTTCATTAACCTGGGGTTCTTCAAACTCAGTTTCGGCCGTTTCTGCAGGCAGTGGCTGATTTCGCTTTTGCCAACTGCCGGTGCGCTCTTCTTCTACATCATTGAGAAAGGGGTCAACCGGCCGGCCATCAAGCCAGACCATAAAATGAACATGGGGTGGCACCCAGGGAAAAAAAGCAGTCATGTCAATACCCGAGGCACCTGAAAGAGCAACCAGCTCGCCACGACTGACCCTGTGACCTACCGGGCGAAGCACTCTTGAAAGGTGAGAGTACTGGGTTGAGACCCCGGCGCCATGGTCGATGGTGACAGTGAGACCGCCGCGCAACCAGCGATCGCGTACCAGGGTAATCACCCCCGGGGCCGCAGAAACCACCGGCACACCCAGGGGGCATACAAAATCTGTGCCATCATGGTCATCATATGTCAACTTACGGCCTCTAAAGTCTTGACTGTAACGCCGGGTAACCCGCTGGCTGTATTGTTTGCCCCCGCCGACCCGGTCGAAAAGGTTGACAATAGGCGAAAGCCGGTTCTCGGGAATATAGCCAAGATAGGCCGGTAATGAAATTTCAGGTTTTAGATGGCCAAGTGAGCTGCTATCGAGCTGAAAACCATTACCGAATTTACCTAATACGGTAAACAGATCATCGCCCAATTGCTCGAATGATCTGACGCCAAAAATCTCACTGAGAGCGATGTCAAAGCGGGTCTCATGGTGTTGCTCAAAGCCAAAGGGCATGACCTATAGTTACACTGACATTACGGCGTCATTACAA
>CAZHLC010000372.1:0-4974 GCA_964532545.1 uncultured Leptospiraceae bacterium
CCCCATTTTCATTGAATCTGAAGGGCCCATCGGTGGTGCCTAGCAGGCGGGGGTTGCCGCCATTTAAAGCGGCTGAGTTACCGGCCCAGTCAAAATGGTGATTGATATTCAAGAATTGGCCACTGAGGTTCAGGGTTATGCCGTTATTGTTGCTATCGTTAACTTCAAGGTTGCCTACAGTAACCGCACCACCGGTGTTCTGGTTTACGGTATAAGCCCCGGCTACATAGGCATGATCAAAAATAACGTCATCGCCGGCCGCGGGTACGCCATCGGGTACCCAGTTGGCCCCATCATTCCACGAGGTTGCGTCGCCGCCGCCATCCCATTTTTTCGTATTGTAGACTGCCAGAATTTCAGCAGGGGTCAGTGCGTAGTTGTAAATGCGCACATCATCAAGTTCACCATCCCAGACCGAGCCGCCATCTAGAGAGCCGATTCTGCTGGTGTTGCCCACGACGTTGGGGGTACCCGTCCATGCATTGTTGCCTACCTCAACGCCATCAAGATAAACTTTGATACCCGTAGTTGAATCATAGACTGCGACGGCATGCACCCAGGTGTTCTGGGGAATGGTTCCACCATTGGCAAAGTTACCTGAGCCATCAAAAATGTACATTTCGATACCACCGCCACCGGTCTGGGTGAAGCGTACATCGCGCTCGCCCCGCACCGAAAGAATCGTTCTGAAGGCGGTACTGTTAGTATTGATCCACGCTGAGAAGGTAAAGCCCTGAGTGCCGTCAAAGATGCCCAGATTTGGAATTGTTACCTGGCTGTTGGTGCCATTGAAGGTATAGGCAGTATTATTGCTGGCGCGGCGATTCTGGGTCGTTACCACGTTAGAAGGGGTGCCGTTATTGCCATTACCCGATGAGTCGTTACCATTGTTGTTAAGTTCATATTGAGCAAGCAGCATGGCTGGCGGCCCAGTTGCACCATCATTTTCGTAGGCGCCCATAGTCCACCCCTGGGCGCCGGCGTTTGTGGGCGAGCCTGGTGTAGTATTGGTGCGCACAGTGCCATTAAAGTCATTGTTGAAACCCCAGCCAGCCAGGTTACCGTTGATACCACCCTGTAACAGGTTAGCAGACTGCGGGTTGGTCAACGTCCAGTCATTTACCGGATTGGTAAAGCCAGGCGCATCTAAAATATTGCCCCAGAAACTTAAGGTCTGGGTTCCCACACCTGTGGTAACGGTTGTGCTGCCAAAATTGCCTGCATTAATAACCGGGCCGTTGTCGTAATATAGGCCTGTGGCACACCCCGACAATGAGTTATTGCGAACATCATTGGGGGCTGAAGCAAAGCGGGCGATACAGAATGCCGAGGCTGTACCTGTGGTAAAAATGATATTATTGAATATATCAGGGTTGCTGCTGCTGACTTCAATACCACGGGCATCTGCGGTACTGCTGCCACCGCTGATTGTATTGTTTAAGATTTCTTGAGCGCCGGCCACACTCTGAATGCCAATTGAAATGGTTGCGCCAGAGCCGCCATTGATGGTATTATTATAAAGTTTAGCATTGCCAGCAGCAATTGTAAGACCATAAGAGCTGGGCCCTGAGCCACCCTCTATTTGGTTTCTGAAAATATCGGGGTTGGCTGCCGGCGAGCTGATTCTGATGCCTGCTGAGGTCGAAGAACCTGCCCCGCCCTGAATTGTATTGCCGATATTAATAGCCGGGTTGGCGCTGTTCTGTAGGGCAATACCTGAGCTGGTAAAGCCTGTTTGTCCTGCGATGGTGGTATTGTTTGTGACTACGCCTGTAGTGGTTGCACCATCAATAAAGACCCCTATTGAGGCACCCGCACCTGTGTCAGCCGCCCCGCCCAGTATGCTGGTATTTGCACTGACCGTGGGGTTGGCCCCTGAAACAATGGCAACACCGGCTGCAAAAGCTGTTGAGGCCGAACCTTCACCGGTTATGGTATTGCCGCTAATAAGGGGGTTACTGCCTGCACCAGTTACGAATATACCAAAAGCCTGGGTTGTGCCGGTGCCTCCCTGAATGGTGTTAGCACCCGTTGAAGCGTCAACAGCTGGTGACGCGCCCCCGCTGATTGATATACCCTGGCTTGATGTACCGCCACTGCCACCGTTTATGCCGTTGGCCGAGATAACTGTGCCCGCAACGGTAGAATCTGTGAAAATCGCTCTTGAGCTGCCGGTTCCGGCACCGCCGATGATGTTGGTGTTTGAAGTAATGGTAGCCACAGCATTGCTTGTGATGTAGATACCAGACCTTAATGCGCTGCTGGTTCCGCCGGTGATCAGGGTATTGCCTGAGATCTGAACATTTGTATTTGCGTTTTGCAGGTAGATTGCGGTTGATGAGGTCGCACCAGAACCCCCACTGATGCTAGTATTGTTTTGCACAGTACCGATGGTTCCGCTAAAAAGAATACCAATTGAATTAGGCCCACTGCCACCGGCAATTGTGTTATTATTAATGGTCGGGTTAGTGGCGACTGTACCATTTACATCTATTGCTACTGACTGGGTAGTGCCACTGCCACCGGCAATTTGGGTGTTATTGATTATCTGGGCAGTACTTGTGCCGGTGATTGAAATGCCTACGGTATTGGTGCCGGCACCGGCATTAATTGTATTGTTTGAAAACGTGGGTGAGCTGCCTGAGATTAATACAGCAAAGGTTGAATCAACTGTGCCGCCATTGATGGTGAAGCCATCAACAAGGGTGGCGTTGGTGATGCCCGCTAAAGATTCAACGGCCCGCCCACCTGCAGCCGCAGATTGGTCTTGAATGATAGTTGGGTTTGCGATTATGTTTCTGCTGCCAAAGCCAGCGGCGTAACCACCAAGTACATCGACACCCTCTTTCAGGGTAATACGTACAGCAGGTACGCCTGTACTCGAGTTTACGTTATAGGTGCCACCGGCTACTCTTACTTCGTCACCGGCGAATGCCTGATTGATGGCATATTGTATGGTTAAACAGGGGCTGCCTGAATTGGTACAGTCACCAGAGTCAACCCCACCGGTATCATCTACGTAGCGTGGGCCTGTGACTATAAACCAGCCGCTGTTGTTGCCATTATCGATTTTTGTGGCGTCTGCGAGGGCGTTAATTATCGGTGTGGTGCCGGTGCCCAGGGCATCTTGCACATTAAGGTTGTCTAAAAAACCGCGAGAACCGGTTAAATTCAAGGTGAACTGGTTGCCCGCGCACTGTGGACGAATCAAGATGTTGCCGGTGCCACCACCGGCATTTCCGTCGATGTTGAGGGTGCCACCTACGGTAAAAGTCTGGCCATTCATAAACTGAATTTCGCGGGTGCCGTTGCCGTTATCAAGGTCGAGATTATTGAAGGTAGTAGGCCCGGTAATAGTCTGGTTGGCGCTGCCGCTGAATCTGAACGTTGAGCCAGCCAGGTTTTGTGCCAAGACACTGTTGTTGTCATAGTTGCCGCTGATCACCCAGGTGCCACCAGTCGTGACAATCTGGTTGTTGAGGGCGGGAAGAATAAGGTTGCCCCCAATGTTGATGTCTGAAGTGCCGGTGTTAAACTGGGAGTCGCTGCTGGTACCTACGGTTAAATTTCCGCCAATGGTAATATCGTGATTATTAGTGTTTATAGTAGCATCTTGACCACCAATGCTGCGCATGAGCATGTTACCACCGACGGTGATGTCGCCAAGAATATTCGCAGCTGAGGCCGTGGTGCTGGCCAGCTGCAGGTTGTTTGTGCCGTAATTACCACCTTCGACGTAGCAGTTGGTGTTTACTTCACAGGCAATGGTAATCGTGCCGGTACCTGTGATATCAGTGTTATTCAGTACAAGGGGGTTAACACTGAGCGTGCCATTTTTGTATGATAGATTCAACTCACTGCCGGTGCCAACATATGTTCCACCGCGCAGTACCGCCTGTTCATTGGTTCGAACAAAGCCATTGCGAGTTGTAGTTTCACCAGGAAAAGCCATCTCTAATATATAGAAGGTGTTACTGGCTGGCCATGCTGTGCCGCTCATACCATTGATTGAGCCGGTACCATTCATGACAACCCGGTTGCCATTGCTGGGAGTATAAGCGCCATCATTGTTTCTGTTGAGATCACCACCAATGGTTACAGTAGAACCATTGGCAGTCAGCGTGTTCATGCCTGCCCCGCCTGTACCAATATTGAGGTCTTCACCTACAGTAAGAGAAAAGTTAGCGCCACTGGTATTCAGATTTGCGCTACCCCCGCCGGTGCCAAGAGTCAGATTTTTGGCATTTGCGTTGATATTCAGGGTTGCGTTTACACCATCACAGATGAGTACATCGTCGTTAATTGTGGGTGGTGAGGCCGGGGGTGAGACGCCGCCGCAGCCGTCGAGCCGCCAGCGGGTGGTGTCTGACCAGTTGCCATCGGCAACAAGCTTAATACAGGCTCTTTATTTGAACCCAGTTTGTGCATCCGCCGGCAATTGTTGAGTTAGGGCCGCTGGCGCCAATGGTGGGGCCTATTGAAGCGTCAGAATTGTTACAGGTTGTATTATTTACATTGTGTGCCGTCGCATTCAGGCGCCAAGTGCCTGCGCTTGTGTTGGTGTCAACATTGAGGGTACCTGCTACACCATCGAGTTCAAAAGTACCTATATTGAAGATATCATCTTGATAAAACCTGAGCTCAACACCATCGCCTGTGGCTTCAAGGGTGTTAAAATTCACGGTTTGCGTACCACCAAGGTCATTGCCAAGTTCAACGATATTGGTGGTGTTGGTGACAACTATGCGATTCAGGGTCGCGGTTTGCTGAATTCTGAGATCTTGCTGGGCGGTGCCCTGAAAGTGAAACGTCTCATTCGATGAATTTACGGTTACTGTTGGAAAGATTAATAAACCAGCCCCGGTATTGAAACGCAGGTTGCTGTTGCCCAGATTAAAGGTGCCAGTACCAGCCCCCTGGCCCCAGGCCATGTCGTCTTCAACTATTAGGGTTGAGTCTTCAAAATAGATATCG
>CAZHLC010000373.1:0-4961 GCA_964532545.1 uncultured Leptospiraceae bacterium
ACGTTTAAAAGCACAGCAATTGGGACTTACAATGACCGCCTTGGTACGTTTTGCCTTAGAGCGATTTCTTGATGAAGTTGAGGTAGAGCTGCATGCTGGGCTTGACACCGTCAAACATGGAACAAAGCTTTATGAAAAAATCAGGGGTCTCTATGTAATAGATAAGGAATTCCATAACTGGAAGCCAGTGTTTGTAGCATTTGAGGCAGCGAGCTACTGGCCCAAGAGATACAAGTTCAGGGCACCACCCACCTCACCCGCTAAAACCGGTTAGTGATCCACATACATTGATAGGGCTTTAGATCAACGTGCTCATGATTGCTCTCAAACCTGGTTCCACTGATAAGGTCAAGCCATTGATCTGTTACCACAAGATTAAGATCAGCCAGAGATAGCTGCTCAGGCTTGTTTGTCAGATTATGAATACAGAAGATAGACTGGTGCCTGTCTATACTCTGCCGCCAGAAGGCAAACAGGCCCCCATGCAAATGTAAAGTAAACTGGGTCGCGTTAGGATGAAACGCCGGTTGCTGCTTTCTTACCTGAAGCAGTTTTTTGAGTGAAGTTAAAATCTGAGAATGATGAGACTGCTTATCACCAAGAGCTGCCTCCAGATTTTCATAATTCCATTTGTGCCGGTTAATAGCGCGGTTGTGCCCCTCGGCTTTAACGGCTTCAAAGTCACTTTCTGTTCCCATTAAGCTATGAATATAAAAGGCGGGAATACCTTCAAGCCCCAGCATGAAAATATGAGCACAAAGAAAACGTTCAACTTGCCATTGATCAGGGCCTTCAATAGTGCCCTTGAGTGCATCAAACAACGAGATATTGATCTCGTAGGGTTTTTCATCGCCATTGGCAAGTTTTCGCATATTGATACGCGCGCCAAATTCGGTAAGGGTCTTTACCATCGAAGCTGTATCTGCGTCTGTTACTAATCCCTCAAGAGGTCTCAACCCAATGCCATCATGTGAGGCAATAAAGTTCAGAAAGACACAGCCCTGAGGTGCTGGTGGCATACTCATCAGCCAGCTTTTAAGGCTACTTCCGACCCCTGTCAGCAATGCATGTAGAATCAGCGGGGGTAGGCTGAAATTGTAGATCATATGAGCTTCATTGCGATTGCCGAAGTAGCTGAGATTTTCCTGATTAGGAACGTTTGTTTCAGTAACAATGATAGTTTCGGGTTGAAAGGCTTCAGCAATGTTTCTCAATAGCCTGATGATACGGTGGGTTTTTTCATGATGCATACAAGTGCTGCCGCTTTCTTTCCAGAGAAAGCCAACTGCATCAAGGCGCACCAACCGGGCCTTGTTTTCGAGGTATAAAATAAGAATTTTGATAAACTCAATAAGAACCCGTACATTTTCAAAGTTCACATCAAGCTGGTCATGGCTGAATGTAGCCCAGACTTTCTTTGTACCTTTTTCAGTTTCAAATTCAGCCAGCAACGGGGTAGCCCTGGGTCTGATAACACTTGCGACGTCAAAGTCATCACCGATTTCAATATAAAAGTTTTTATACTGGCTCTCATCTTTGAGAAAACCCTGAAACCATTTACTTTCTGAAGAAGTGTGGTTTATCACGAGGTCAAACATCAGATCATAGTCTGCACCCAACTGGTTGATCTCGTTCCACCCTCCGAATTCATTTTTTACTTGCTCATAATCAATTACGGCAAAACCATCGTCAGAAGAATACGGAAAAAACGGTAGAATATGAACCATATTGACTTCTTCTTTCAGGTAGCTGTCAAAAAAGCTTTTTAGAGTTATCAGGGGCTTTTCTGTTAATGCTTTTACGCTGTCAGCGTAAGTAATCACCAGTATGTCTTTTTCGCTCCATTTGTTGTGGGCATCGATAACGCTTGCATCATCTGGCAGTAACTCTAGAATCTCATCGATAAGTTCGAGGTTTTTACCATCGTAGATGAACTCAATATGCTCAGCTATAATCTGTTTGAGAGTCTCGTTCATTGGGCATATCCAGCCACTCAAATAGAAGTCGAGCGACAAGCGAAAAGAACTGGTCGTTCTGGCTATTTTGCAAAATGAGTTCACCAATGCCCGATTTTCTGTTGAGTTTAGTGATCGCCGGTATACCCCTGGGGCTGGTGTTTTCTCTGCAACAGATTGTCGCCCGCAAGCGCAACCAGAATTCATTTAACGCATTTTTTCTTTTTCTCAACACCAGTGTGATTCTCTGGGGAATCTACGTAACCAGCACAGACATCGCTATCACCCATTCAAGATCTACTTTTCTTTACGTACCTGCACTTTTTGCCATTGGCCCCCTTTACTATCTTTATTATATCACGCTGTTAAAGCAGAAAAGAACCAGCGTTCGCCGCCTGTTCGTGCATCTAGCCATAGCCGCCATTGCCATTCTCATCGATCTGGGCCTGCTGATTGCCCCTGGTTCTATTCGCAACGAAGTTCTATCAACCCTTTATCAAGAACCACTGAATCATATACTCACTCCTGTTATCATACTTGGGTGCCTGCACATGCTGGGTTATTTTATTTTTTTACTGGTGCAAATCATCAAGCTATACAACCGCCTGTTTGAAGTGCGGTTATTTATACGCATCGGCGTAATGGCAAATGTAATGGCATTCACAGCACTTGCCTGTATAGGGGTGGGGTTTCTTTTCAAACTGCGCGAACTGTACCTCGCTGGCGGAGCTTTGATCAGTTTAATACATGGTGCACTGCTGCTTATGTCGGTGCGCTTTCCGTATTTTTTTCAAATACTGGCAAGCGAGCTCAAAAAGCAGGGATATGAAAAATCATTACTAGAAAATCTCGATACCAACAGGCTCTCAGGTAAACTTGAAGAATACATGGTGCGCGAAGAGCCGTATTTAGAAGACCGCTTAAGTATCAGGCAGGTTGCCCAGGCACTTGCGATTTCATCGGGTCAACTTTCACAATTACTGAACGACAAACTTGAAATTGATTTTCGCAACTATGTGAACAGGCACAGGGTAAATAAAGCAAAAGAAATGCTCGCCGAAGATGCCGAAAGCAATGTCTTATCAATCTGCTACCAGGTGGGGTTCAATTCAAAGTCAGCCTTTTATACAGCCTTTAAGCGTTTTACAGGGCAGACCCCTTCTGATTATAAGAACAAAATACACCGGGCAAAAGGGCAATAGTTGTAAAATGAAAATCGGATTATTTGGTTTAGGCACCGTAGGTCAGGGTCTTCTAAAAATGATAAGAGAGGGCGGCCATAATATCGAGGTAGTCGGTGTTGTTGATCGTAGTTACCAGAAGAAAAAAGATATACTGGGCAACATTCCGGCTTCTGATGATGTGAACTTTCTACTTGAGCGCGATGACCTCGATGCTATTGTAGAGCTGATTGGCGGTTTAGATTTGCCTCTTTTCATCGTAAGAGAGGCCATCGATAAAAAAATACCGGTAGTTACTGCGAACAAGGCCCTGATTGCCGAACACGGCTACACTCTGCTTAACAAAGCCCAGCTGCTTGATGTTAAGGTCAGCTTTGAAGCCGCTGTGACAGGGGCAATTCCCATCATACATAACCTGCTTGCTGTTTTCAAACACGATAACATCACCCGTCTTGAAGGCATCTTAAACGGAACCAGCAACTATATTCTCACTGAGATGCGGCGTAAGAAAGTCGAGTATGGCCCTACCCTGAAAAAAGCGCAAGAGCTGGGTTATGCAGAGGCCGACCCCACTCTTGATGTGGGCGGTTTAGATGCTACTCACAAGCTGGCCATTCTGGCTTCATTAATCAGCAACACCTGGGTTGAGTACAATCATGTCAATACCCGCGGCATTGCTGAGGTTTCACTGGCCGATATTCACTGGGCCGAGAAAATGAATTACCGGCTGCGGCTGATTGGGCGCTATCAGCGGCAGAATGATAAGAACTTTCTATCAGTCGAACCAACCCTTATTACCAGTGACCATTTTCTGTGGGATATAGAACTTGAGAACAATGCAATATTAATCGAAGCAGAAAACTCAAAATCGCACCTTATGGTAGGTAAGGGGGCCGGGGCTCTGCCAACAGCCTTCTCGGTATTGAATGACTTACTGGCAATAAACGAACCTAAAAAGTTTGCACCCGACTTCAGGTGGGAATATGCGCGCCTTGCCCCGCTCAGTGAAATGCGCAGCCCGTTTTATCTTCGTCTCAGAGTCAGTGATGAGCCTGGTGTGCTCGCCCAGATAGCGAGTATTCTAGGCGAAAACAAGATTTCAATTGCCTCGGTACAGCAAGACATTCAGTATAAAACCGACGACGAAGTTGATTTAGTTATCGTTACTCATAGCTGCGAGCGGGCCGCCATGACAGCTGCCCTGCAGAATATTGAAAGCCAGCAGGCAGTCAAAAACAGGGCCGTATATCTGCCCATCGACGAATAGCTTTTTAAGGAACCGTAGCGGTTGCAGCGATTGACCAGGGTGACTCATCACGGTCTACCCGGGCCCGAATGGCAATGCCCACACCACTGGCCAGAGTAGTGCCATTGAGAGCGCTATCGAGAGTGAAACAGTCGGTATCACTGACCTGAGATGTGCCACCAATCTGTACGACATAGGCCTCATCAATGTCAGCGCTGTTGGTACACTGCAGCCCCGCTGTGGTAAAGGCCTCGGTACCAGTGACAAAGGCCTCAGCGGTGCCGGTATTGGCCGCGGCAAAAACTCCATAGCCTTGAAAACCGATTTCAATATTGAAGGCAGAAAATTTCAGTTCATAATACGTAAAGGGAGAGGTTTTCTGGGTCACAGCTGCCCCCACCGGGGGGTTAATAAACTCAAGATCACGGTCAAAGTTCGAAGAACAATAACCACAGAATAGAACCAATATCGCGATTCTTAATTTCATTTTACCATCGAGCAGAACATACCAAAATTTTGACAGAAGCTCTTCGCATTTTCTTCAATATACTGGTAACCGATATAAACGACCACTGCCAT
>CAZHLC010000374.1:0-4958 GCA_964532545.1 uncultured Leptospiraceae bacterium
AAAAATTAACCGTAATAAGAACAGTGTGCTGTTTTATCCGTTTTTTTTCTGCGTGGCGCTTTTTCTCTATTTTTCTTTTGAAAAATCAGTGCTCACCTTTCTCTGGGCCATCGAATGCGCCCTGATTTTTGCTCTGAGTATTTTTCTGCGCGAGAATGGTTTTCGTTACTTCTCATTGATTGCCCTGGGGGCCACCCTTATCAGGCTGGCGGTCTATGACCTGCAAGAAGCCAATACCATAACCCGGGCAGCTGTGCTGGTGGGCACCGGTGGCATAATGATATTGATGAACTTTCTCTACAATCGGTTTAAAGACCGGGTCGCTGATGAAGAGTAGACTCGTTTCAATGGTGCTGTTATTGCTGGCTGGGGTGCTGATCTGGCAGCTGGCTGATTTTAGAAAGCCTCTTGATGCTACCCTCACGCCGGTGTTTGAGCTGGTGGGTAAACCCATCAGTCATGCTGACACTGTTTTAAGCAAGGCCCTGCCCATAGGTGATTTAGATGAGAAGCAGATGGGCGAAGCCATAAAAAAGAAATTTGCCCAGAGAAAACAGCGGGCCCTGCGTGATGAGCGCTATGTAAACAATCTGATTAAATACCTTGTTCTATTCAAAGTTAAACCCTTTGCCTACCGGGCCTTTGTGATTAAATCTTCTGCAATTAATGCCTTTGCCCTGCCGGGCGGGGTCATTCTGGTCACGTCTGGCCTACTGCGTAATCTGAAGAATGAAGCCCAGTTGATGGCCGTGCTGGCTCATGAGATGGGTCACATTGAGCGCTCGCATTGCTTTAAGGCCGTTAAAGGGCAGTTGCTTCTGAAAAAAGTAGAGCTCGAAACCCTGGGTAAGTTTGTTGATTTCAGCCTGGCCCTGATGTTCAGGCATAGCTTCAGCAAAACACAAGAGGCCGAAGCAGACAGTTATGCATTGAAGCTGTTGAAACGCAGCCGCTACCATGTGGGGGCGCTGGCCGGCAGTTTTCGAATTATGCTTAGCAAGTCTGCTCGCGGTGAACGCCAGCCTGATTTGCTGCGTGATTATTTTGCCTCACATCCGCCTTTGAAACTGCGGGTGGCCCGCTTTGAAGCCCTGGCCCGTGGCTTTGTCAAAAACAATCCTGGCTATCGCCGTTATCTTGGGGCAAAGAATCTAAGAAGACGCAAAACTTTCAGTCAGAAAAACTACCAGAATGAATGGTTCTCTGCAGCCGGTAGGGCTGGTAATTGATTTGACGCTATCTGCAAAGGTGACATAAATGTCACCTTGAGAGAGTGAAAATGAAAGATAGCAGAAGCGAAGAGCGCCCCTATACAGATGAAAATATCGAACCTTATCGCCTGGTAAGCGATGAGCTTGGCGATTCATGCCTGAAAGCCATGAAGCAGCTGCGTTATACACCGCGCTCTGGTGATTCACTTGAGTTTATTTCGACTGCTTTGAAAAACCCTGCAACGCCTTCAGCTGAGCGGGCCGCGCTACAGGCCTTTGTTGATTCAGCCTATTCGGTGCCAGAATGGGTTGACTATGAGAAGTTCGAAGTGGGCCGCCATGTTTATCTGCGCTTTGCCCCATTGGCTACCAACGTTATTTTTCTCGCGGGTCTCATCGGTTCATATTCGGCCAGCAAGGGTGTTAAGGTGCTGATTAAAACCGGCCGCCTGCAAACTGATATTCTGCCCCGGCTGTTTGAAACCTCACAGATGGTAGCCGATGTTCTGCAAGAAGACAGCCTGCGCCCAGACGGGGTTGCCTTTAAAACTCTGTTGCGTGTGCGCCTGATGCACTGCGGTGTGCGCCATTATATTCTCAATGTGCGCGACGACTGGAACATGCAGTGGGGCCACCCGGTAAATCAAGAAGACATGTGTGGAACGCTTACTCTGTTCAGCTATGTGGTTCTTAAGGGGCTTGAGACCATGGGCGTGTTTGTACCCAACCATGAAAAAGAAGCCTATATGCATATGTGGCGCTATGCAGGCTACCTACTGGGTTGCGATGAGTTTTTTCTGCCCCCCACATACGGTGAAACCGAAGAGCTCTATGCCGCCGTTAGGCGCCGGCAAACCAACCCAGACGAAGATAGCCGGGCCCTTGTGCATGCAGTGATTGATGCGGTGGCCCGTAAATATGAGGGTGTAATTCCCAAAGAGGGGTTCTATGCCATGTCACGCTATTTTATCGGTGATCAACTTGCAGATAAACTTGAAATGCCCATGAATAAGGTCTGGTCAATGGCTCTGCATGCCATGATACCTTTCTGGGGGGTCTCAAGCTATCTGATGTCAAATATCTGGTTATTTCAAAAAGCATTCTCGCCTCTGGGCAATGCTTATATCCATAGAACCATTGAAAACGGGCTGGGCGGGCGCAAGCCCGTTTTTGCCATACCCGGCATCGCAGGTTAATGTTTCGACGTCTATTGCTTCTACTGTTTTCAAGTGGGCTGCTGCTAGCAGGGTCTGGGCCCTTGAATCTTGGTAATGATGTTAACTCAGATAAAAACGAAGCCATGCCCAGTGTTTCAGGCAACGGTAAGGTTCTCATTTATCAGACCGATTACATTGTTGATTCAGGTGGCCTTGAAGACATGCACCTTGAAGAAAACTGGGATCTCTGGATCGTCAACCTCGATGAAAACGGCTATTACTCTGATCGGCGAATTCTCAATGCGGTAAATTCTGACTATTTTGACGGGCAGGCCAGCCTGTCAGTTGATGGTCAGGTTCTGTACTTTACCTCAAATCGACCGAGGCAGAAAGGCAGTAAAAAAAGAAATATGGATATCTGGTTCTCGACTGCAGATGAGGGTACCTGGGCCAGACCAAAACGCCTCGGGGCACCCATCAATACAAAGGCTGATGAAACCTTTCCTTCATTGAGCTGGAACAATCGCGAGCTATTTTTCTCACGACCAGATGGCATCTATGTCTCTGCCTATGCAAAAAATAAATGGCAGAAGCCACGCAAGCTACCGCGCACCATAAACAGTGGCCATGGTGAGACTGCCTGCGCTATTCACGCCGATGACACCACGCTGTACTTTTCAAGTAAAAGACCAGGCGGCTATGGCGGATACGATATCTATATGAGCCAGCGTAAAATCAAGAAGAAGAGAAGAAGAGCCCGTATTGTCTGGTCAAAACCGGTAAATCTGGGGCGGCAAATTAACAGCCCCGGCGATGATTTATTTGTGAGCATTCCGGCAGTGAATCCATCGGTGTTTTTCTCTTCAACCCGTCCCGGCGGTGAAGGGGGTGAAGACCTCTATCAGGCGGGGCTGCCACAGAATGCCAGGCCTAACCTGGTTACTCTGCTCTATGGCTTCAGTCTTGATAAGTATTCAAAGAAACCACTGCAAAGCGAGGTTGAGATTACTGATCTCAATTCAGGTAAAACTCTGCACAAGATCAAAACCGGGCGCGATGGGCGCTTTGTAGTGGTGCTGAATACTACCCGCTGGTATGGTATCATCATCTCTGCAAAGAATCATTTTTTTCTCTCTGAGAATATTGATTTAAGAAATGTTGAGCCCTATAAAATAATGCGCAAAGAGTATGACCTGCTGCCATTCGGGGTCACAGGCAATCTTAAGCTGGGTAATATATTTTTTGCCCGGGGTAAATACCGCATTTTAAAAGAGTCGCGCTCAGATCTGAAGAGACTGGGGCGGTTGCTCAAAGATAATCCCAAAATCAAAATAGAGATACAGGGGCATACCGATAACCGTGGCAGCAAGAGCTATAACAAGAAGCTGAGCCAGAAGAGGGCCGAGGCTGTTTTAAAAGGCCTGCTCAAAACAGGTGCGAAGCGGGCTCAATTGCGGGCTGTCGGCTATGGTGATGAAAAGCCAATTGCCAGCAATGACACCGATGAGGGGCGGGCAAAAAATCGACGCACTGCCTTTAAGATTCTGAACTAATCAAAGTCTTCAGTATTCAGGGGCTCGCCGCACTCGTAACAGTAGATGGCGCCGGCCCCATGGCCTTCACTCGAGCATGAAGGGCAGACCTGGGTGGTAATCTGATCACGTTTTACCATGGTCAGCTCGGCTGTTACAATGCCGGTGGGCACTGCAATGATACCATAACCGGTAATCATCAGAAAGGTTGCCAGGGTCTGGCCGGCTGGTGTCTGTGGAGAGATGTCGCCATAACCTACAGTGGTCAGGGTAACGATGGCCCAGTAGATTCCCCTTGGTATACTGGTAAAACCGTTTTCAGGGCCTTCAATGAGGTACATAATAGTACCCATGGTCACAGACACAAACACCACGGTGACGAGAAATATGGTTATTTTATGTATTGAGTTTCGCAAAGCCTGCAACAACTGGTCGGCTTCACCCAGATAGCGGGCCAGTTTAAAAATTCTGAAAATACGCAGCAGGCGAAAAATACGAATGACGATGAGCAGCTGGGTTCCTGTCAAAAGCAGGCTTAAATAGGTGGGTAGAAGGGCCAGCAGATCAATTAAGCCATAGAAACTGAATATGTAGCCGCTTGGCTTTCTCACCACATAGATTCGGGCCAGATACTCTATCGAAAAAAGAACCGTAAAGGCCCATTCTAAAAGGTACAATTCAGTGGCATACTTTTTGCCAATACCCTGCACACTCTCAAGCATCACAACCAGCACACTGAGTGCAATCAGAACAAGCAGAATAATATCAAAGGCCTTGCCGGCCCTTGTATCAGCCTCAAAGATTACTTCATGCAGTCTTTGCCGCAGATTTTGTGCCATAAAACAATTGTTGAGCCCCCGGGCCCGGTGTCGAGCTCTTTGAGCTGTAAATTTCGCCTTTCGATTTAAATCACATTAATTTAGAGCTGATCATTAACTCATGTCAGAAAAGCTTATCGTAGAAAAAATTCAATCGATGAAAGAGATTGACAAAGCAGGTTGGAACGAGCTGGCCCGGGGGCAGAATCTTTTTTTTGAATACGAATTTCTGGCAGCCCT
>CAZHLC010000375.1:0-4950 GCA_964532545.1 uncultured Leptospiraceae bacterium
GCAGGCCCCGGCATCAATGAGTTCTTTGCCTGTATCCAGGTCAGCTCGAGTAACATTGGGCATGGCCTGGGCCTTCAGACCCATATTCTGAAAGGCACCTTCTAACAGCCTCTCGTGCTTATAGGTTAAACCACCAAAAAGAAAGGTTATATCTTTTTTCTGGCCAGGTTCAATGGGCTTAGCCTTGTAGGCTTTGTAATGTGGTTTTGATGTTGTTTTTTCAAGGGTTGCGCTCATAAGCCGCTATTTTACATGGTGACAACCAAGTCTAGCTAAAAAATAAAAAAGGTCGCCATACGCCATTTTTAACAAAAAAACCTGACAACTTAGTCTAGCTTAGGTTAAATGGCTCTGGTATATAGGCCGTAGAAGTGCAATCGTAAGATTTCTTCGATAATTCGGTCTAATCTTTCATCGCCCGGGTTCTTATTCATAATAAGGCTGGTAAAAGCCTCTTTAATAGAGCCGAGTACACAATGACTTACAATCAGGCTATCGCACTGGGCTAACAACCCCAGGGCCATACCCTGGTTTAATGCAGAGGCGATTAAGGCGGCAATTTGACTATAGAAATCATTCAAGTTCTCAACGCAGACGTCATCGATACCAAGGGCCCGGTAAAAAAGAATCTGGCCTAAATCTTTGTCATCGAGCAAAAGAGTAAAGCATCTGCGTAAGTTTGCTTTCAATTGTTCTGCAGGCGGGGCCTCGTTAGCCCCAACGGCTATAACCTTGATGTTCGCATTTATGGCGTCTATGGCCGAGCTCAAAATTGCATCGAAAATAGCTCTCTTTCCATCAAAATAGAGATAGAAAGTGCCCCGGGCGACGTCGGCTTCTTGTATTATATGATCGATGCTTGTTTCGTGATAACCATTCTGGGCAAAACGTTTTCTTGCGGCGGCTAACAGAAGAGAACGACGTTGCTCTTTGGTGAGCTTTTCTTGCACCCGAACAAATTTTGTTATTTAGGCAATTTAGCAACCTAAAATAAGGTGGCGAGAGAGCATCCGTTTAAAAGGCTTGTGATCAAGAGTCTCTCACGATGATCACCAGACCCCACCCCGCTCAAAGGCCACTAATTTTACAGCAAGTTTTCGTGACGACAAAACCCAATTACTTCTTTGACCTGGTGATAATATTTTTATCTTTGTAATTTAAGCTATGGGTGAAATTAACATTGAATCTAGAGAACATCTGTGGAGCGTTTTATCTGAGGCCGCCGAATTAGAACACGTACTCATGTGTTGTTATTTGTATGCCATGTTCTCAATGAAAACAGAGAATGATGGCGAATTATCTGACGATGAAGCGAATGCTGTAAGAAACTGGCATGGCATCATTCGCGGTATCGCCATTGAAGAGATGACCCATTTGACCCTGGTCTGTAATTTGATCAGTGCGGTGGGCGGCACGCCATCTTTTTTCAGAATGAACTTTCCTATTCCTCCGGGGCCCTTTCCTGATGATATGGTGGTTCAGTTAGCCCCCTTTGATCTAGAAGCAATTCAACATTTTATTTATGTTGAGCGCCCTGAGCACATGAAAATTGCCGATGGCGCGGGCTTTGAAAAAACCCGCTCTTACTCTCGAACAAGTGGTTCTGGCAAACTCATGCCATTTGCAGGCGATTACGCAACGGTAGGTGATTTATACAATACTGTGGCGGCATCGTTAAAAAAACTCTGTTCTGAAATTGGTGAAGAAGAACTATTTTGCGGGCCCCGCAATCTACAGGTAAACCCCATCGAATCACCGCTGCCCGGTGTGCAAACCATTCATAATCTAGAATCAGCATTGAAGGCCATCGAAACAATTCTAACCCAGGGTGAAGGCGCAACCTTAGAAGAAGGCTCACACTTTCAGAGGTTCAGCACCATTAAAAGTGAGTATGAAGAATTACGTAAGAAAAGGCCTGAGTTCAATGCTGCAAGGCCGGTGGTTCGTAACCCAGTGATGCGGCCCCCGCCCACCCCTGATGGCAAGGTTCATATCAATCACCCGGTTAGCTCACAGTTTGTAGATTTTGCAAACGCGATCTACATACAAATGCTGCGTATTTTGACCCAGGTGTATTCTCAAGAAGAAAGACTACCTTCTGACAAAAAACACATTTTAGATGCCTCGTTTGCCATGATGAGGGCGCTAACCCATGCTGGCACAGCCTTAACCTATTTACCTGCGCAAGAGAACCTGCCAAATCAGAATGCCGGCATGAGTTTTGCCATGATCAGAGGTTTAACCCCGGTTGAATACTCGAATGAAGAACAGGTTATCGGCGAACGTCTTGAAGAGATTATTGCTCAATATGAAAAAATAAAAGCTGATTCTCCGGTTGATTTAGAACCATGTAGCATTGAATTAAAAAATGCTTTGGCCCAGATCAAGAAGCTTGAAGGGGGCAACTTAGAAATCGTTCATCAGAAAGTTGAAAATAAAAGTCAGCCAAATAAACAGCAAAAGAAGATGCCAGCAAAGGGCCCCAGCGAAACCGTACAAACCGGTGAAAGTAAAACTCTCAAGGTATTTTTTGATACAGAACGCTGCATACATGCAAGACATTGTGTTACAGAAAAACCAAAGGTTTTTAAGGCAAACACCCCCGGCGAGTGGATCTTTCCCGATCAGTCAGATGATGAAAGTCTAATTGGTGTAATTCGAACCTGCCCTTCAGGTGCCATTACCTATGAGAGAAAAGACGAAGGTCTAAAAGAGCAGGCCCCTGATGTTAATATTCTGAAAGTCAGAGAGAACGGCCCCTATGCGGTACTTGCCGATCTGAAAATTAATTCTGAAGACGACGGCTATCGCAGAGTTCTTTGTCGCTGCGGGCAGTCACAAAAGAAACCTTACTGTGATAATTCCCATGTGAAAGCTGAATTCAGGGCCAGCGGCGAACCAGAAACCATCGATTCTGAAAAATTGGCCAACCGGGGTGGGCCCTTAAATTTTGTTCCCCTGAAGAATGGCCCGTATCAGATAGAGGGCAATCTTGAAGTCTGTGCAGGCACCGGCCGGCGAGTCACCACCCTAACCCAGTGCAGGTTATGCCGCTGTGGTCAGTCTAAATCTAAACCATTTTGTGATTCATCTCATATTGCAGCTGGGTTTATTGCTGATGGCCAGCAAACTTGATCAAAACATGCGCCCAACAGACAGCCCGGGCCAACGTTTAACATTCCAGATTTCTTTTTTGGGGTCGAAGCCGTAGATTAAATACATACTCACCCGCAGAAACCAGCCAGCCCCGTGGGGCTGGTAGCGGTAGCCCAGTGAGCCAATGGGTACCACCAGTTTTGAGGTGGTGGTGGCCCGGGTGCCGGGCCGATCGGCAGTGCGAAAGCCCAGTTCGGCAATGGGTACGATTAAGGTTCCCAATTGAATTTCTGCCAGGTGTTTGTCAAAGCCTACCATGTAGCTGCCCAGTATTGGTATAATAAAATAGTCTGCGTTATATCTTTCACCGGGAACCAGAATGTAGCTGAAGCCAGTCTGGGCTGCAAAGTAGCGGTTGAAGCGATAGCTGAGCAGAATGCTCCAGAAATGGGCGGCGCCCAGTATTTCATTGCCGTAACCCCAGTGAGCCATTTCGCCCTCTTCTTGCTGGCTCTGCTGTGCCTGTTGCGTGGTGCTCGTAGCTTCATTATTTTGGGCTACGAGTTGTGAGCAGCCTAACAGAATAATCAGCAATAAACCAATAGAACGCATATAGAAGCTATTGAAAAGCAGCGCTAACCTGCAAGCCGATTTTGTCGCCACTGAAAATGGGTTCGACTGAGGCAACCTGAAAGTAGCCAGGTTCGATCTTCTGTGACAGATCACCGTTCGCTGCTGCATAGGCCTTACGAAAATTTCGGCCCACGACGTATCCTACAACTATGCCCATCAATGCACCGGCGATCACATCAGAGGCCCAGTGATAATCCCAGTCGACCATTGATACGGCCATCAAGGTGGCAAACGGGTACCCGAGGTAGGCGATGTAATTTGCTTCAAAATAGCCATGCAGCGAGGCCACCATCACAAAGGTTGATGAGGTGTGCCCCGAAGGCCATGACTGTCTTTTGGTCAACAGCAGGTCTTGCTTAAACGGTTGAAACTGAAAATCACGGGGAGAATTACAGCAGCCTGGGGGTTTGCGCCCCGCCAGATATTTGAAAAACAAATTGTAAATTGAGATAATACCAATAGATTGCAGCAGAGCTGCACCCCCGGTGGCCACATAGGGCCGATCGAACCATAGCCCGCCCAGGTATAGACTTGCCCCAATGGTAGGCTGTATAAAGATACCAGTCCAGTACATGGCTCTTGGCACAGTGCGGCCTAGACGGTCTTCTTCAATAAACCAGTCTTGAATATCGCGATCTGCATCGGTTTTTGCCAGAACAACAGTACTGCCAAAGGCCCCAACCCAATAAAGTGAGTTATAGCCCCAGACAGTGTCGACCATATTACTGCCCAGCATTGAAAAGGGGTGCAACGATTCGGCAGCCGAGTGCTCAGCCAGGGGAAATAAAACGGCCAGAGCCAGTATTACTATTCGAAAATGAAACACCAACGGTTAGCGTGACAGCTTACTCACAGGTGTCTAGCAATTGTTCTTGTTTTGATTTAGTGATTTCAAGGGCACCAGGTGCGATCACCAGAGGCAATGGCCTTACACTGCCTTGATCTGCACCAGGTTCGGTCGTTTGAAGCGACACCCTTACAATCGTTGTCGCCGCTGGCACACCAGGTGCGATCATTGCTGGCCCATGCCTTACAGAGCCTGCTGCGACACCAGGTGCGGTCTTTCGAAGCCACCCCTTTACAGTCATTGTTTCTACACCAGGTGCGATCACCAGAGGCAATACCCTTACAATCGCTGGTTTTACACCATGTGCGGTCTTTCGAAGCAATGCCCTTACAGTCGCTGCTCGATAAATTTGCAATGTAGCCCGATTGCCAATT
>CAZHLC010000376.1:0-4946 GCA_964532545.1 uncultured Leptospiraceae bacterium
TCGTTTAATACACCAACGCTCTTTTCATCTTTGATTTGATCCCAAACGAACTCGCTGGCCACCATATTCTTAAGCACCTTGTCTTCAACGATGCCCATGGCAGTTTCAGTAACGGCCATGGCCGCCAGCTCAAACGAATGCCGAATGCCCGCAAGTACCATCTCGCGGCAGATCTTATCAACTTCTTCTTGTGAATACTGTAGAAATAAACCGGCGGCAATCTTTGATTGCTCAACCATCTGATCAAGCATGACCTTGCGCTTTTCAAAGGCCGCTTCTTTCTCTTGCTGTTTTTTTGCTGCTACACCCATAAGTTCCCCCTGCAGTCATTTACGCTGAGAGTTCTTTGTTTGTAAATCATATTTGCTGCACATGACTCAGAGTTCAGAAACTGAAAAAGCCTTGCTGCCCCTTCAATACTTTTGCCCCATGCTTCAGGGGAAAGTATGAACGCCAAACGCAAAAAGCTGCAAGAAGTGACACCGTTATCAGAGATCAATGCTCATTATGATCCTGATTTTCGCAACAAGATGGCGCGTGACTCGCTCTCAATTCTCACCCATAATTACTTCAGAGCAGAGATCAAGGGTCTTGAGAATGTACCTGCCAGGGCCGATGGCCAACCGCCCCGCATCTTTTATTCAAATCACTCGGGTATGTCTTTTCCGTGGGATGCCATCGTCTTCGGCTGCCTTTATCTCGAAGAGAAAAACTTCGATGAAGCCTGGGCCATCAGGGCCCTGGTTGCCCCGTTACTATCTGCCACCCGCATCATGAACCCCTTTCTGTTAGATAACATCTGGAAGAAAGCCGGCGGGGTTGATGCCACTCTGCCAAATTTTCACGGCTTGATGAAGCATGGCAATCAAGATGTACTGATTTTTCCCGAGGGGGTGCCTGGCATTGGTAAGGGTTTCGATCGCAAATATGAGATTCAGAAGTTTTCGACCTCATTTATTCGTATGGCCATTCAGTATAAGGCTGATATCATTCCCTATTATACAATCAATGCAGAGTACGTTCACCCCTTTGCCTACAAGAACGACATGCTTAACTCATTGGTGCAGCGCCTGGGTATACCCATGCTGCCCCTCTCACCGCTGACTGCACTGGTGGCCATCTTTCCCTTTTTGTTTTACTTTGGTCTGCCAGCTAAGCTTACCTATGTCATCGATAAACCAATTCAAATCTACAAAGAATTCGAAGGCCGCGATATCAAAGATATCAAACGGTCTGAGCTTGTTGCGGTGCGTGACCGTCTGCATCGCCAATACCAGGCAGGCATAGATAAGAACGTAGCACTCTATGGCCAAGACCCCTACCAGATCGAAAGCTTTGTCGACAGCCTTATTCGCAACTATGACAAACTGCTCTACCTGCTACCCTCGGGCTGGCCGCTGCTTTTTGAAGAAGAGTTTCATGCCCACTATGAGGGTGCCTATAAGAGCAAAGAAAAAAGCATAAGCGAGTTTTTTCAATCTCTACCCCAGCATCTTGATGCCCTGAGCTTCATGCTGCCTATTATCGGTTGGCCCATTCTGTTTTTAAGCCGGGGGCTGATTGAGTCGACCATGTATGAACTGACCCACCAAAACGTTGATGCCAACCGCATGGCTTCGCACCAGAAGGCCTGGTTCAGCGGTGGCCGTTATATTGGCCCAGAACGGCGGCGGGTATCAATACCGGTTGCTGTTGAACGGCGCAAGGGCCGCAAACCCACGGGTTAATCAGCAGCAAAAACAGCTCTTTTCAAGCTGTCACAGTTATACAGCTTGATTACCACAGTATGAGTTTCTTGCTGCAACCCTGCTTTGTACCCAAACCCTGGGGCGGCCCTCATCTTACCCCACTGGCACAGGCTTACCAAAGCCCACAGCCTGTGGGCGAAATGGTGCTGCTTTCTGCACTTGAAGTCTTTTCAACTGAAATCATCGCGGGTTTACCAGAAAAGCAGAGCTTTGCCAGCTACTGGCAGAATGAAGGCCTTGAGCGGGCCCGGCGCCTGGGCTATCATGGCGGCCCAGAATTTCCTCTTTTATTCAAGATGCTCTCTACCAATGAACCTCTCTCTATTCAAGTGCACCCCTCAGATGAGAACCTCAAAGCCATGGGCCGGCCCGGCCTCGGTAAATGTGAAAGCTGGGTGCTTCTTGATCACTCAGCAGATGCCCTGCTCTATCTGGGTTTAAAAAAAGAACATGAGAGCTTTAACCTTGAACAGCTTGAAACCCTTGAAGAACCTCTCAGCCTGTTTAATCAATATAAACCAGCGCGGGGGGATATTTATGTTCTCGAACCTGGCCTGATTCATGGCACCAGAGGGCAGCTACTCTTCTTTGAAATTCAACAATCGTCTGATTATACTTTTCGCATTTTCGATTTTGGCCGGGGGCGCGACCTGCACCTGCAAGACGCCCAGGCTGTAGTAAATAACAGACCAGTACCCAGACGCGACTGGTCGGCACCGCTGCAGAGTAATGCCTTTGAGGTACGCTTTGAATCAGACATTGAAAGAGAACACGAGGTGAGCAGACTATTCGAAGTTGTAACTTATCTGGGGCCGCCAGCTGAGTTATCTGCAGAGTTTGGTTCAGCAAGTATTCGCTGGGGCAGTACAATGTTCTTTTTTAAAGACAGCCGTTTTTCTATTAAACTCTCTGATTCAGCAAGCGACTCATCGCTGGCGCTTGCAACTGCGGCCGAGGCCCGGCTGCTTTTTTCATCAATTAACTCGCCATAATCTTCAAGCCAAGAAACCAGCTGCAGACGCAATTTGAGGCTTTCAAGTGAATCAACAAAGCGCAACCAGTGCTCATTATAGCTTCTGGTTCGCTGATCAACAGTCATCTTGTAACATTCTTTGGCATCTTTTAAAAGAGTAGAAAATGATTTAGCGCCCCGGGCAAAGTACTCTTGAGCACGGCCATTGTTATTGCGGCGCATCTCTTCAGCAAAACGTATTTCAATGCGTGTACCAACATGATTAAACAGGTAACGTGGCAGAAAATCAATGTATTCGGCATAGCTCAACATCAGGTTACTCACGGTGCGCACCGATGACCCCATGTCATGATAGAGGCTGCCATGATTAAAATCTTTAACTACTGATACCGCCAGGCTGCTGCGGTCAGTTGCCTTGCTGCGTAGAAAACGAATCACCTGCTCGCTGGTTACGCTCTCTTTTCGCTCGGTGACCCGCACATCTTGATCTAGCACCAGATAATCAACGTACTGCTGGCTGAATACCCGCTGCATCTCGGCCATGGTGCGCACAATCACCGCGGGCATACCAAAGAGGCTCAGAATACTGCGCACCAGATCGGCAAATGAAGCCGGTAGAAAGGCCAGCACTGCGACACTTGAACTGTTCAATTGTGGCAGACGCACCAGCCGCGGTACCAGCTGAAAGAAATTGTGGCGACTGACAAAGCGGGCGCAGCCATATTGAATCAATAAAGGCGCAAGCTTTGGCAGCTCAGCCTCAGCTGCTACCACCAGCGAATCATGACTTAATGATGAAACCAGATCAAGTTCGTTCTGTACAGAAACCTGGGGTATGCTGCCAGGCAGGGCCACCCTGGCAGCAGCAGCCATCTCGTTATCATTAAAGAAGACTGTTCTTAAGGGCAGACGATCCATAGAAATAATGTGACATAATCTCGATCGGGTTTTTATATAGGCCCGTCAAGGTTTTTAAAAAAAAACTTACATGCTTTCGGGGGCAGAAATTCCCAGATGTGAAAGACCGTCTTTAATGGTGAGGGCTACCAGCCTGCTGAGAGCCAGCAGAAAGTCAGCCTGCTCTGCATCTTTCTCTTTTATCTTTTTCATGTGATTTTCTTTCTCATGATAAAAAGCGGTAAAAAGAGAGGCCAGCTCATACAGATAAGTGGCAAGGCGGTGAACTTCAAGAGTGCGGCCCAGATCTTCGATGATTTCATGATAGCGCATCAGAAACAGAATGAGCTCAAGGCGGCGACCACCATCGATGTACTTGCTGATCTGCTGCTGGTTGAAACTGAGCCCTGCATCAAAGGCCGTAGCGTTTTCTTTGAAAATAGAATGAATGCGGGCGTGTGCATACTGCAGATAATACACCGGATTCTTTGAGGTTTCATCAAGGGCCAGTTTTAAATCGAAATCAAGGTGAGTGCTCTGCGCCCTGGTTACAAAGAAGTAGCGACTCACATCAACAGGAATCTTCTCAATGAGATCGCGCATGGTTTGAAACTTACCCAGGCGCTTACTCATTACTACCTGCTTACCATCTTCAAGCAGGTTCACCTGCTGCACGATCAGCACATCAAACCTCTGCTGGGCAGTGTTGTCAAAACCCAGAGCCTTGACTGCACCTGCGAGGCGGGCGATATAACCATGGTGGTCAGGCCCCCAGATGTCATAGAGCAGCTGGTAACCACGCTCTATCTTACTCTGGTGATAGGCAATGTCAGCCAGCAGGTAGGTGGGGCGCCCATCTGAACGTTTAATTACCCGGTCTTTATCATCACCAAATTCAGTAGACCTGAAATATACAGCACCCTCATCTTCAAAGGTATGGCCCCGGCCCTGCAGGGCCTCAAGAGCTGCCTCAACCTTACCTTCATCATGCAGTGAAGCTTCTGAGAAAAAATTATCGAAATTTACCCTGAAATCAGCCAGATCACCCTTATGGGTAGCCAGCAACCTGGCCACCGCATGGGGTGCGAAGAAGGCAGCCATTTTCTCAAGACCCTCTTCATCGACACCATCGAGCTCAAGGTCAGCCGGCACAGGGTTGGCTGCCAGCACATCGACCAGCACATCTTTAATGTATTCGCCCTGGTAGCAGTTCTCGGGTAACTCGGCATCGATACCCTTTGATTGCAGATAACGATAGGCAAAAGAGAGACCCAGCAGTCTTATCTGGTTGCCGTAGTCATTTACATAGTATTCACTGTAAACCTCAT
>CAZHLC010000377.1:0-4944 GCA_964532545.1 uncultured Leptospiraceae bacterium
TCATCGGGTCGAATCAGAACACCGGCACCAAAGCCGGCACCCACCTTATGTGAGGCCATACTGAAAAAAACCGGTTTTTGGCGTGCCAGACCCAGATAGCTGAAACCCAGTTGGCCCTCTTGGTCTGATTGCATGCGGGCCACGCTCTGCACGGCATCAGCCAACACCGGTATCTGTACCCACTCAAGAAATTCGGTTAAGGCCTGATAAACCCCGGTCTCATTGTTTGCCGTGATCAGTGTGGCAAAATGATAATTATTTTCTTTGTGCATCTTTGCTGCAGCGGCTACGTCGATGCGCCCATCTGCCTTTACGGGTATGTAATCAACTTTCGCACCAGGCAGCCTTTCGAGTGTGAGACTGACTGATGGATGTTCAAGTTTGCTGCTGAGAATTCTTATCTGGCCTGAGACCTTGAAAAAGTTGTACATGGCCCAGATGGCCAGGCCGTTTGCTTCTGAGGCAGATGAGGTGAAGATGATCTGTTCAGCTTTTACATTAAAGAGCGCTGCCAGCTGCTCGCGGGCTTCTTCAATCAGACTGTTGGTCTGCTGTGAAGCCAGTGACAGGCCTGAACTGTTGGCGTAATGTTTAAAATAGAGCTCATTGGCCTCACGAATAATAGTTTCATCAGGTGGATGGGTTGAGTTGTAATCAAGATAGATCATTCTCGCAGGGTCTTAGTATCCCAGAAGTTGCAGCATGAACTGCAGGCGTTTGACCTGCTTCAACTGCCCTCTGGCCCTGGTGAGGCCCTGGTTGGCCAGCCCATTGATGAGTGCCCGGCTCTGGGTATAAAGGCGGGCGCGAAAACTGGTTTCGGCAAGAGCATAGACATAGGTTGGTTCGAACTCAATGCCCGGGTAGCTGATTTTTTTGAGTTCTGCAAAAATCAGTCGGTTCATTGGTACACTGCTGATTCTTGATTTCTCAAGAATCGTCTTCACATGGGCCAGCAGGTAGTCTTTTGAATCGCGCTGGTCTCTGCGCCCACTTCGTTGGCTGGTCAAAACAAAGCTTGCCCATGATTTTCTGAGCTTCCATTCGATATTCTGAGTAACATTAAATGAACGTAGAAAAAATTCTTTTAAAAGGCGTTTATATTTTTTATTCTCTTTCAGTCGCATTGTTACCATTGTGGCCAGTTCATCGGGCATAATCTCGGTGTTTTCAGGCTGGTCGGTAACAATCTTCTTTTCTTCTTTGAACTCAATATAATCAAGGGCTTTCTGCCAGCTGTGGCTGGCCTTGAGCGGTTTGCAGCTGGCCTGTAGAATTTTTTCTCGAAAGTGCAGCACAGCAATCGAATCGGGTTTTTTCTCGAGGGCGAGCTCAAGGTAGTCGTAATCAAGAGCGGTTAAAAAAGATAAAAGATCTTTGATGTTATCATTATCAATGGCATAATTAAACGGATTCTTTTTTTCTGATTGTTTCAAATTGCGTCGCGACATTTTTTTCTCACGCTGCCACTGTGCTGTGCGGCTTAAATCATCAACCAGGGGCAGACAGAAGAGCTGCATGTCAGATAAAAGCTTGTGAACTTCGTTTAAAACCTCTTTTTTCACATAGTTCTCAAAGGGTTTATCGAGGGTCAGTGGCTTGGTAAAATTGTCATCAGGTTCATCGGTATTGAAAACATCGTAGGCCTGATCAATAACCCGGTCTACTGCGCTGAAGTACAGGCGCAGGGCAGCAGCGGGTTTCTCTTCAAAACCATAAATATTGCCCTGCCAGCTGTAGGGGTCATCGTATGAAGCCCCTCTGGTGAGGCGGTCGTAAAAATTCAGCAGAGAAAAACGTGTCTGCAGTACCAGAGCGAAGATAATGAGCACGGCCAGTGCCAGCATACCGTATCTTACATATATATTCTTCCAGATTTGATCGAGAACATCTTTAAGCATCGATTATTTCGTTTCGGCTTGTTTGATTTTCTCTTTATAGCGGGCAGGTATTTTCGCAAACTTATCTTTGCGCATAATTTTAGGCTGAATAAAAATGACTGTTTCGGTTTTATTCTTCACTGTTGTGCGGTAAGAAAACAGGTATTTAATAATCGGAATATCCATCAGCAGGGGAATACCCTTAGACTCGAGGCGGTCTTCATTTCGAATCAGACCACCCAGTATGACAATGCCTTTGTCTTTCACTGATATACTGGTCTGGGCGCTGGTTGAAATTTTTTCAGGGGCCTTGCCCACTGCACCATTCTCACCAAATTCAACAAAGCCAGGTGAACTTGAGACTTCTATTTCAAGATTCAGCTGTACGTCGCCATTCTGGGTGATCTGTGGGGTAATCAGCAGCTTGGTGCCGGTATCAAGAAACTTGAAGCTTGAACTCTGGTTACCGGTGAGCCCCTGCACAATGGTTTCGTTATACGGAATCTGACGCCCAACATAAATTTCGGCTTTCTGGTTATGCTGGGTAATAATCTTGGGGCTGGCTACGGCTTCGATGTTGGTGTCTTGACCAACCATATTGATCAGAGCTGATACACTGCCGCCGCCACTGAGACCCTCGCTGCGAAATATGTTAAAACCCTGATTGGCCGGAATGGTGTTGTCGGTTGAATCTCTTGGTATAAATGTAGTCTGCACCCGATTCACAATTTTGGGAATATCAATGGCCGACCAGTCGATACCAAACTCGAAACCATCGGTAAGCTCTATTTCATAGATCTGGCATTCGATAAAAATCTGCGCGGGTGATGAGGTAAAGGCATCTATGACCTTGTCGACTTTACCCAGTCTCTCGGGAAGATCCATCACTACAATGCGGTTGTTTTTTTCATCTACCAGCAGCCTTGAGATACCCTTGGTAAGCATGGGTTTCACAGCACGCCCTACGGTGCGGGCCTTACCCAGGGGAATTGTATAGACCCGCTCTTCAACGAAATTGGTAACCGCGTAATCTTGATATTCATTACGGGTTACAATGCGCACCAGATTACTTTTGGGTGATTCAATAAAGTACAGGTTGTTAACCTCAAGAATGCTGCGCAGGGCATCACGGGCGGGAACGCCATCGACATGGGCAGTAAATGAACCCGCGATTTTATCTGAGGCAATGATGTTGAGGCCGGTCTTTTCTTGAAATAATCTAATGAGATCAGAAATACGCGCGCTTTGCACGTTAAGCGAAATAGGTTTGCCACCCAGTAGTATTTTGGCCGGCTTCTGGGCAATGTACTCAAACTGTTTTGCCTCGGCCTGATTTTGCCCACCGGTTCGTTTAGCTTTTTTTACCTGGGCGCCTATAGGGCTTGCAGCTATAAGAATCATTGCAATTAGGCGGCTCATTTGCTTAGCAGAGAGAAAGGTTCTGGGGTGTTGTCAAATCAAAAACCTGACACCCTCTTATGGTATACAATATCGGCAGAGGGCCAATTCTTTTGGTGTCAATTTAAGTGGCTTTTAAAAATATTGACAACTTGTCTGTTTTGCAAAGCCTGCAGGGTTATGGCCCGGGCCAAAAAGAAAAAAACAGCTGAAAAACCCGCCGTCACCACATCTCCTGTAAATGAAAAGCAGCTTGGCTTTTTCGGCCGCATGAGCAGCAAATTTCTGCAATATGTGGTTGTAAAAAAGACCCAGCTGCAGGCCCTGATTCGCACCAAAAAAGAAGAGCGCCTGACCATTATGTTTATTCCGCATAATGAGAAGAGTATTCGCAATTATCATATCTCAAACCTGTCACTTACGATTATCATCGGGGCCATGACCCTGATTATCATTGTAAGCTCAGTGCTGATTATTAATCATTCAAGCACAGTGCAAGAAGTAGGCAAGCTGAAGATCTCGCAGAAAGATGCGAAAATTCAGTTCGGCAAAATCAGAGAAGAGATCAAAGACATTACCCAGTCTTATGGCGAAATTCGCGAAAGCCTGAGCCAACTCTATGCCCTGGCGCAGGGGCGTAAAAATGACAACTCGCTGTTTGGCCAGGGCGGGGTAGCCGTACCCCTTGATGAGCTTAACGAAGACCGGGCCAGCGCAGAAAGCATTCCCCTTGAAATTTTCATGTTAAACCGTATTCTCAACGATATGGATATCTCAGAGAAGCCCCTGGTTCACATTGAAAAGTTCATTAACAAACGCAAAAAAATCATTAAAAACACGCCAACTCTCTGGCCAGTGCAGGGTAATATTGTGAACCCCTTCGGTTTTGTCAGAAGTGCCCACAAGTTTCAGGTCTACTTTAATTCGGGTATAGATATCGCCGCCTACCCAGGCGCTCGTGTGGCAGCAACGGCCCCGGGTGTAGTGATGGATATTGGCACCGATGTAACCTGGGGCAGGTATATTCGTATTCGCCATAATTATGGTTATGTTACTGTGTATAAGGGCCTGTCGCGCGCCCGTATTGGTATCAATGACAAGGTGAACAAAGGCGAGGTCATTGGTTACATGGGGCACCCGGTTGACAGCCTTGAAAGCCTGCTTCATTATGAAATTCACATCGGGGTTGACGCCCAGAACCCACTGCCTTACCTAACGTACATCGATAACTGATTCATGGCGTCTTCACACGAACTAGAACCCATAAATACCATCATTGGCGAAGGTGCCAAATTCAACGGTGAATTTATTTTAGAAGGTTCACTGCGAATCGATGGGGTTTTCTCGGGCAAAATATTGTCTGAAGGCAAAGTTATTGTTGGCCAGAGTGGTCATGTTAAAACCAATATTGAAGCCCGGGTAGTGATTGTAGCCGGCCGCGTTGATGGTAACATTTATTCACTTGAAATGGTGCACTTGCTTGATACCGCAGAAGTTACCGGCGACATCATCAGCCCAAATCTGATTGTAGATGAGGGTGTGGTTTTTGAGGGCCGGGCCAAGATTTCACGCGGTCAGGCGCAAGAAATCTGATTTTTTTCTCTCTTTTTTTTTTCTATATAAAGCCTTTGGCCCTTGAAACCGATAATGATTGCATGGTCGGCGG
>CAZHLC010000378.1:0-4940 GCA_964532545.1 uncultured Leptospiraceae bacterium
CAAAACCCTGAAAACAATTGACGCGGTGCCCCAGACTTATCAGTAGGTCAAGGCCGACCGACCGGTCGGTCGAACAGGAGGGAGAAAATGCAAAAAAGCGACAAATCAATGAAGATAGCGGTCATAGGCGCCGGGCCCTCGGGCTTAACTATCTCTCACCAACTGAAAAAGCGGGGTTTTGAGAACGTAACCGTTTTTGAGAAAAATCAGAGCCCCGGTGGCAAGGTGCTCTCAATAATAGAAGAGAATACCCGCCAGGTGCTTGAGTTCGGCGCGGTTTGGGTGCCGTTCGCCTATACTACGGTGCGCGACCTGATTGAAGAGTTCGATGTCGAGCTGATCGATGCGCCCAATACTCAGGTGACTGACCTGCGGCCCGCCATGAGCAACCAGAAGTACATCAGGTATATGCTTTCGAAGATCAGCAAATCTACCAATCTTAGAAATTATCTTAAAGATCAAAATAACGAAAACACTTTCGCCCGCCCGGGGTTTGATTTTGACATAGATGAAGACTATATGATGAGCTTCACCGATTATCTGAAAAAACACAAGATCGAGCCCCTGGGTGATCTGTTTAACCCCCTTGATACGGGCTGTGGATATGGCTTTCCTGAAGAGGTGCCGGCCCTCTATAAACTGAAGTTTTTTGATATCGTTTACCGCGATATTATTATGCAGCTGGCCCCCGAGAACCGCGACAAAGATCGACAGACCAAATATGTCAAAAAGGGTTATCAAGAAATCTGGAAGCAGGTTGCCAAAAAACAGAACATTGAGTTCGATGCACCCATTACCAGAATAAGGCATCTGCAAGATGAAAACCAGCAGAACAAGGTGGCCCTTACTGTTAATGGGCATCAGCATGAAGATGTTTTTGATCGGGTTGTAGTATCATCAACTGGCGACAATATCAGTGCGGTACTTGATGATGAATCAATGGGCTATGAGAAAGAGCTTTTTAATCACGTTGAGACCTACCCCTACTACGTGTCACTATTTAAGGCCAAAGACCTTGACCCTGATAAGCTGGGCGTAAGCCTCATTGCTGAAAACGCCACCAATAAAAAAGCAGGTCACCCCACGATTCTGGCGGCGCCCTGTGCCCATCTTGATGACCAGCTGTTTATGAACTGGACTGTCAGCCAGCACGAGCTGACTGATGACGAAGTCGAAAACAAGTTGGCCGAAGATGTAAAGAAACTGGGTGGTAAATACCAGGGTAAGCTCATTGAAAAAAAATGGAGCAATTACTTTCCCCATGTGAAACAAGAGGCCCTCAAAGACATCAATGGCAAGGGTGGATTCTACACCCAGCTGAATCAGTTACAGGGTAAAAAGGGAATCTTCTACGCCGGCGGGCTGGTAGGTTTTGAGACAGTAGAGCACACCTGTAGTTTCGGCCGCGCCCTGGTTGAGCAGAAGTTTCATTGAGCAAAGAGCATGTGCTCGATTGATTCGAGCACATTGTCTTCATAAGACTGCAGGGCCTGTTTTCTATTCTTATCTTTGAATAGAAACAGGTGCGTATCAAGGCTGAACACAAAGTGTATCATCGAGTTCAGCACCTCGAGAATATACATCTTTGAATTCTTGGCCTCGTGCTGGCTCAATTCTTTTACATTGAGATCAATGAATCTCAGCACCGGGGCCCAGTATTTCTTTGAAAGTTTCTTCGAACGCTCGGGGTTATCGAGTTGAATGCGTATCATGATCTTAGAGCGTTCATGGTTGTCTTCAAGCCAGCTGAGAAAACTTTTAAAAAAACGCAGCACCCGCTCTTTTGAGTTTTCAGCGGTGAAAAACTCTTCGTTGCGTAGAAAGTCTTTTAATTGCTTAAAGATATTTTCAATTACCGCCGTATAAAGATCATCTTTTGATTGAAAGTGATGAAACAGGGTTGATTTGGCGATGCCGGTCTCTGTGGCGACCTGTTTCAAGCTTACAGTGCCATAATTATAGAGGGCGAAGTGTTTCTGGGCAACAATTAATAGCTTTTCTTTGGTCTCTTCTTTCATCTGAAAGGGGGCAGGCCGCAATGCGGGCGAAATTCAAAGTGGGTTTAAAATATGCGGGGTCAACCAGAATGTTATGATGGGTCACAGAGCACAGGTAAGATTCTGATTGCCTTTTTATTCACAAAATCGTCTAATATCCTAAAGGGGATATAAATGTCATTAAAGTCAAAATTCTCAAAAATACTCAGTGTTTGCATTTCGCTGGGGGTCGGGGCCACCGTCGTCTATTACAGCCAGATCAGCGCCGACTCAAAAAAGCCCATGAAGCATATGAAAACAAAGGTTAAAAAGCAGAAGAAAGGCGCGAAGAAAACAGTTACTAAACCAATATTCTTTGAAACTTCAAAGTCGGCCGTAATCATGCCCCTTGAAAAAACTACACCTACAAAGCTAACACCAAAGAATAAAAACATCAAGAGCAATAAGAAAATCAAAAAAGATAAAAAACCCGTCTACTTTGACACTTCGAAGTCAATGATGATCAAACCCCTGAAAAATATTAAAAAACAAAAGAAGTAGTGATCGAGTTTTACAACTATCTGCTATCTTTTGCTATCTGCTCAGTTATATTTGTACCTCTTGAGCGGTTATTTTCAGCCCACCGGCAGAAGTATCTGCGCAAAGAGTGGTTTACCGATTTAGCATTTTACACCGGCCAGTTCTTTGTTTTTACTCATTTAACTATTTTCCTTCTGGTATCAATCAACAGCTATCTTGATGAAGTTATGTTCGTCGAGTTTCGCGCTCTGGTCAAGCAGCAACCCCTGTGGTTACAGGTAATTGAAGTTGTGGTGCTTTGCGATGTCTGCATTTACTGGGCCCATCGCCTGTCGCACAAGTTTGATTTTCTCTGGCGGTTTCACCGGGTGCACCACACCGCACCCCGCCTTGATTGGCTGGCGGCCTACCGAGAGCATCCGTTTGATAATATTTATACCAGGTTGGTAGAGAATCTGCCGGCCCTTATACTTGGCTTCTCGATGGAAACCTTAGCCGGCTTTGTGGCTTTCAGGGGTCTATGGGCCCTGTTTATTCATTCGAACACAAACTTTTCAATGGGGCCCCTCAAGTATCTGCTGGGTTCACCCCGGCTGCACCACTGGCACCACGATGTTGAATGTAACAGCAAATGCAACTTTGCCAACCTAATGCCATTGATCGATGTAATCTTCGGCACCTTTCATGACCCCGGCCATATGCCAAAGCGTTATGGCCTGCCAAACAAAGAATCACATAACTATGTGTTTCAACTGGTGCAGCCCCTGGTGCCGGCGGCCCTTCTCAACCGCTTAATGAGGCCTGAGGTTTCTTCTTCTCAGTCTTGACCCATTAACCCGGCAAATAAGCTACATACATAGATCGGCATCACGTTTTTTGTATGTAACCCCTTTTACCCCTTCATACCGGGGATTTAAAACTATCTTGAGACTTTCTTCTTTTTTTGAGACAAAGAGGCTGGTAAATTGTTTTTCTTTCTGCTTGCTGCCACAGTAAATCTTTGTGGGGTATTTGCCGGGGTAGACCCGGTTTATTTTGCAGCTCTTGAGGGTTTCACTTTCACTGCTTTGCAGCTCAACATGCTCTTGTGTTAGCAATACATGGTGCTTTGAATCAATGTTCTCAAAACAACCAAGGGCCCATAGGGGTAGGGGCTTATGGGTACTCATAAAAGCACCGAAAAGCCAGCCTCTGGTGTCGTCTTCAGTTTTCACCCTAACCCAGTAGCTTGAAGCACCAGCAATTTTTGTAAGCTTGTTTTTTGCCCTGATTACAGTAACCTCTGCACCGTAGGGCAGTACTTTCAACAGCTTGGCTTCAATATCAGGTTCGGCCCGCAAATTAAGACCATTTGAAGTGGCAGCATAGGCATAACCCCCGGGGGCAAACTGCCGGTCTGCTTTGGTGCGTATGAGTATCTTCAAATCATATCTACAGTCAGCCCTGCTCTTACCTTTTTTGATGCGATATACTGTACCCGTGCGTTCTATAGAAAAAGCAGTTTGCTTTTCTGTAATACTCTGGTCTGGTTTTACCTTCGCAGCCCAGTATGTCGTATGCAACCTGGGCAGGGTTGCATAGCTGATATTCATGATCTGGTAATTGCTGGTCTTTTTTGCAGGCTCGCCCAGCCAAATACGAAAGGCTGAAGTTACCATTTCTGGTCGGGGCGTAATAAAAATTGTTTTATCACATCGCCCTGAAGAATATTTTGAAACCAAATCAAAGCGGGCGGGAAAATCACGAAACTTATGGGGTTCGATTAAAGCACCGCGATAACCAGCTTCTGCAGCCTTCTCTGTGCTTTTTTCAGTTTCTGTTGTCGTCGTCGCTGGCTTTTTCTGCTCTTTGCAAAAGGCCAGAAGACAGATCAGTAGTATAAGAAGCAATCGATTGGGCATATTTATATGTCAAGTTTGGTATTTGTAGAGTCAAAGTCTATCGTAAAGAGTAAAGAACGCAGCTGTAAAGGCCGGGGATGTTGATTTAGAGTAAAAGCTCTATTTTTAGTTGCCTATTTAGAGTTTTTACTCTATTTTAATGATATGGAAAAAGCCCAGAAAAAGAAGCAGCAGATTCTGGCTGCCTCTCTCAGGCTTTTTAACCAGAAAGGTGTGCAGAATGTATCAACCAATCACATCGCAGAAGAGCTAGAAATCAGCGTAGGCAACCTTTATTATCACTTCGCGAATAAAGAAGAAATCATAGGGCAGCTCTACAGCGAGTTCAATGCAAAAAACGAAGGTTTCTGGCAGCGGGCTCTGCAAAAACCATCTCTAAAGTTATTTTATGAGGCCCTTGGGGGCCTGCAATTCTTACTTTGGGATTATCGGTTTATCGGCCTGAACCTGAACAGTCTGATGCTTGACTCTAAGTTGCGACGGTTGCACCAGCAGGCCTATCGCCAGCTAGTCGAGCACCTAC
>CAZHLC010000379.1:0-4354 GCA_964532545.1 uncultured Leptospiraceae bacterium
GGTTATCGATGAAACCTTCGATATTGCCATCGACTCAAAATGGGATAACAGCAATAAGATCGAATTGAAATTATTTCCCGACAGTAAGGTATTCTCTTTAGCTACTGGCCAGACAGGCGGCCAAACGGGTACAGGACAAAACAATACCGCAGCGACTACCGGTAGCAGCTTAAGCTCATCAGAGCAGAGCAAAACCAATAATCGCAAGGCTGAAGTTAATTATAAAATCAAAGAGAAGCTATCATTCAGCCTCAAGGCCACAGCCAACCCGGCCAATAATTCACGTCACTTTGCCATAGATGGCAGCAAGAACATTCTGGTTGATAATAAACCAGTGCAGATTCGCGTTACGGGCTTGGCCACAGCCAACAGTGTACATCGGGGCAAACTCTATTCAAAAGACATGGCCAACTTTGCCATGACCATTGTGTCGAAACCCCCAACGCCCAAAGGCAAAATCAATGACCCGGCCGTTGGCCTCACAGCCGATGAAAGACGCCAGTTCTTACTGCAGCACATTCAAGAAATTTTAGGATACTTTCAAGAATGAAAAAGCTCTTATTATTGCTTATAATACCTATCTTTTCACTGAGCAGCCTGCAGCTACCTATCAGGCAGCTGGCCAAGATCAGCTCGCTGCGCCAGAACCAGCTGATTGGCTATGGTCTGGTAGTTGGCCTGCCGCAAACCGGTGATTCTCGCACGGTACTGGCACAGAATGCCCTGAGGCGTCTGCTCAACTATAAGGGAATTAAAATCACCGAGAAAGACCTGAAGAGCAAGAACATTGCTGCAGTTATGGTGATGGCCAAGGTGCCAGCCTTTGCTTCAGCCGGTGGTGAGATCGACATCTGGGTATCATCGATCGGTGATGCCAAGAGCCTCAAAGATGGTTATCTGCTACAGACACCCTTGATGGGCGGCGATGGTAAGATCTATGCCGTTGCTCAGGCCAGCGTAACCAGCAACAGCAAGTCAAGTTCATCAACCCAGTCAACCAGCCGCTTTGGTAACCGGCGCATCAGCCAGCGCCATAAAAGCGGAGGTAATAAGTTTACGACGGTGCATATTCCCCGCGGTGCCATTATGGAGCAAACCGTAAACCAGCCCCTGGCATTTATTGATAAACAAACGCAAGAGCGTTTTATTCGCCTGCGTCTGCTGCACTTTGACATTGGCACCGCCCAGAAAGTTATCGATGGTATCAACGCCAAGTTCGGGGGCTCGGCCAGTCTGAACTCTAATGGCGGCATTCTGGTAAAAATTCCCAAGGGGCAGGTAGCCCCGGCCTTTGTAAACCAGGTGTTTGAGATACCCGTTGAAGTGAGTCACCGCGCCAAAGTGATCATTGACCCCCGCAGCGCCACCATTGTCATGGGTGAAAACGTGGGTCTCTCAACCGTAGCCATCAGCAAAAACGGCATCAATATCAAAATAGAAGATAAAAGACAGGCCCGCGAAGTAGCCGCCGCAGCCGCCATGCTGCCAGAAACACCCAATGTAGCCCAGTTAGTGGCCGCACTGAATGCCCTGGGCCTCAAAGCCGAAGACATTATCGACATTTTAAAAGCAATACACGCCGCCGGCGCACTACATGGAGAGTTAGTAATATTATGAAAGGTTTATCATCTCTAACAAAAATTGATCCGCTTTTATACCGCAGTCACGAAACCGAACTCGAAAAAAAAGCCCAGCGCCTTGCTGATCAGAATAAAAAAGGCAAAAACGAGTTTGGCAAACAGCTGAAATCTACCATTGCGAAACAGCACAGCCTATCACTCAGCAGCGATATTCTTTCTAAAAACCTGTCAAAGGCCCAGATTAAAGCGCATATCGGCACTAACCTGGGCCGCCAAAAGCTCTATGAAGCCGCCGAACAATTCGAAGCCTTCTTTCTCGAGAAGATGTACAAAGAAATGAAGAAGAACGTCGGCAAATCAATGATGCACCGCGGCTTTGCCGAAGACGTGTTCGACGAAATGCTGCTGCAAGAGCGCGTGGGCAAGATTGCCCACCAGGGCGAGTTTGGTCTTGCTGAGAAAATGTATCAGCAACTTTTACGAATTTAATTCGTAAAAGTTGACGAAATCGCCTGCAGATTAAACACTACTTGCAATCAACAGCAATTTGACCGTAGGGCGAAGCCCGTCAGCAGAGAAGTTTGCTTGCAAACTTCGGCACGGTCAAATTGGTACGAATACTCTTTTGTGCCCCACGCCTTTTAAGCAGGTGATTTCAACAACTTCAAGCAAACACTTATTTACCTCGCAATAATCAAAAGAGGGTAAAACCACAACCACAGCTTACCGGTTAAGCGGCCACCGTAGGAGGCTCAATGTGTGTAGAAAAAGACAGAATAGTTTTAAAAAATTCTTGGCTTAAGCAATTGCCCGAATATATATTAAACTTGTGATAGAGAATATAGCTTTCAAAGAACTTAAGGCTGACATTGCTGAAATAGAGAGCTTAAAAGCGCAACTTGATGAGCTTCGACCAATTAATAAAGAGGCTGAAAAGCGCATTTGGCAAAAAATTCGGCTCGAATGGAATTTTCATTCTAATAATATCGAAGGGAATAGCCTAACTTTTGGCGAAACAAAGGCCTTTCTGTTGCATGGTTTGACCGCAGGTTCAAAACCCTTCAAAGACCATGCCGATATTAAGGGGCACAATGAGGCCATACTTGAACTTGAGGACATTGTTAAGAAAAATAAACCAATTAACGTAAGCATGATACGGGGCTTACATCAAATCATATTTCCTGAAGAAGACTTTATCATAAGCATGATGCCCGATGGAACAATTACACGAAGAAAGGCGCTTATTGGCATTTACAAGCAGCGTCCAAATCACGTTGAAACTGTTACAGGTGAAACACTCTTTTTTGCGACACCAGAAGAAACACCAGCTCTCATGCAAAAACTGGTTGATAAAACGAAAGCTCACTTAGATAGACATGATCTTCATCCCTTGCTCATTGCAGCCAGTTTTCACTACGAATTTCTACGAATTCATCCGTTTGATGATGGGAATGGCCGAATAGCTCGCCTTATTGCTAACCTAATACTTATGAAAGAAGGCCTTGTTCCCATAATAATAAGAAGCAAAGACCGTGAGACATACTTGAGAGCTTTAAACCAAGCGGATGCAGGTAATTTTTCAGAGTATATTAACCTCTTTAAAGAGAACCTAATTGACATGCTTAAGCTGATGATTCGCGGAGCCAGAGGTGAAAGCATTGATGATGATACCGACTTGGATAAAAAGATTAAGCTTTTAGAAACTCAAATCAAACACGAAGAAGACTACCTCGAAGATACTTATTCTGTAAAAGCAGCGCAAGCAGCGATTGAAAGGGTTATTGGGCCACTGATCATTGAGACTTCGGTAAACCTGGCAAAGTTTAAAAGCCTATTTCTTGAAGTCAAAGATACTCTTTCTTTTTTTGATCACGATCAGGATCCAGTTATTCTTGAAGCTTTGAGCGAAGTGAAGGAGCTTATTCCAGAAAAACCATTATTCATATTAACGCTTGGTTACAAGTTGATCTCTTTTAAGAAAGCATCCCTAGCATTTGATCTTGAATGCGTTTTCAGAGTGATATTCAAAAAACTAAAAATAGAATCTGAATTCTTACTCTTTCGCAACCAAGGTGGCTCCGTGCATTTAACCAAAGATTTTTATTATCATTCGCAATTGACAGAAACTGATATCAAATCTTATGCCAAAGCAATAGGAGAGAAAACCTATACTTATATTGAGACCCTTGTTAATCCACCAGAGGATGATATCCCTTTCTAAGCAGAAATTAATGAGCGACCCTAAAAACTTCCTCCAAAGTCGTAACCCCTTTCTTCACCTTTTCGAGCCCAGCTTTGACCAGGGGAACCATTTTCGCCCGCATGGCAATTTGTTTGATTTCCATGGCTGATTTTTCATCGAGAATGGCCTGTTTGATTTTGGGGGTAATTGGCATAATTTCATAGATTGCCTGGCGGCCCAGGTAGCCGGTTTTTTCACACTTGTTACATCCCACAGGTTTGTAAAGGCGAGAGCGGGCTCGAATCATGGTGTCGGCGCCAAACTCGCGCAGCTCTTCTTTTGAGACCGAGTAGGGCTTTTTGCAGTGTTTGCAAAGGGTGCGAATCAGGCGCTGGCTGATCACCAGGGCCAGGGTTGATGAGACCAGGTATGGTTTGACCCCCATGTCGAGCAGACGGGTGACGCTTGAGGGGGCGTCGTTGGTGTGAATGGTTGAGAGAACGAGGTGACCAGTGAGTGAGGCCCGTATTGAAATCTCGGCGGTTTCTTCGTCGCGAATCTCACCCACCATGATGATGTCGGGGTCGTGGCG
>CAZHLC010000379.1:4364-4924 GCA_964532545.1 uncultured Leptospiraceae bacterium
GGACTGAATCTGTTCACTACCGCTGATCTGGTATTGAGCGGGGTCAGGCCCGCAGGCCCTCGGCAAAACCCAGGCCAATGTCAGAGTGGGCCTGAATCTGTTCGATACCGCTGATCTGGTATTCAACGGGGTCTTCGATGGTGACGATCTTATTCTGGGGGCTGTTAACCTCGGCCAGCATGGCATAGAGTGAGGTGGTCTTACCAGAGCCGGTGGGGCCACTCATGAGAATCATACCGTGGCTGCGATGCAGGGTGTCTTTGATGGTTTTCAATTCGCCCCGGCTGAAGCCCAGGGCGTTCAGATTGATTAACAGGGCATCGCGGTCAAGAATACGCAGAACGAGGGCTTCGCCTTGAATTGAGGGTATGACCGAAACCCTGATGTCGACTTCTTTGAGGCCCTGGCTTTTATGAGAGAATTTAAAAAGAATGCGGCCATCTTGGGGCAGGCGCCGTTCTGAAATATCAAGGCCCGCCAGAATTTTAATGCGCGAAACCAGGGCAGGGTGCTCTTCTCTGAGAATGTTAAACGACTTGATGGCAACCAGCACACCGTCA
>CAZHLC010000380.1:0-4918 GCA_964532545.1 uncultured Leptospiraceae bacterium
TACCAACCTGGCTGATTTGATCAAGTTCGCCAGTGAGAATAATCTTATTTGATTGAGACTGATATCGGTCTCGTGTTACCCAGTTGATCACGCAGCTGCAATGCCTTGAAGATGACATTGCCTTTGCTGTCGCAATGCTGATAGTGCCCCGTTCTACTTAAACAGGTGTTCACCCTGTCTCATAAAGCTTTTCTAACCTATGAATATTCAGGTTAGCCCCCGTGAGTAGTGAATTTGCTGAATTGGGCCTGGCAAAACCGCTTTTGCAGGCCATCGAGCAACTGGGCTACAGGCAGCCTACACCCGTTCAAGAAAAAGTCATTCCGTTGTTGCTGGCCGGCCAACAAGATATCGTGGGCCTGGCCCAGACGGGCACTGGCAAGACCGCAGCCTTCGGCCTGCCCCTGGTGCAGCAAATCAAAGGCACCGAGAAGTTGGTAAAAGCCCTTGTTCTCTGCCCAACCCGCGAGCTCTGCACCCAGGTTTGTCGCGATATCGAAGGCTTTGCAACTGAGCTGAAGCACGTGCGGGTAGCGGCAGTCTATGGCGGGGCCAGTATCGAGGCCCAGGCCCGGGCCCTGCAGAAGGGCGCACAGATCATCGTGGCCACCCCCGGTCGAATGCTTGATTTGCTGCGCCGCAAGAAAGCAGACATCTCACGTATTCATACCCTTGTACTCGATGAAGCCGATGAAATGCTCAACATCGGGTTTCGCGAAGAGCTCACCGACATACTCGAGCAGGCCCCCCAGAAAAAACGCACCCTGCTTTTTTCGGCCACCTTCTCTAAAGACATAGCCCGCATTGCCAGCTACTATCTGGTCGACCCGGTTGAAATCTCGGCCGGCCAGCGTAACGTCGGGGCCAGTAACATCAGCTATACTTTTTACCAGGTGCCAGCCCGGCAAAAATATGCTGCCCTGAAACGGGTGATCGATATCAACCCTGCTATTTATGGTATTGTTTTCTGTCGCACCCGCAAAGAAACCAAAGATATTGCAGAGTCGCTGATCAAAGATGGTTACAACGCCGACTCGCTGCACGGTGATCTGTCACAGGCCCAGCGTGAATATGTGATGAAAAAGTTCCGCCTGAAAAACCTTAAGGTGTTGATCGCTACCGATGTGGCTGCCCGGGGTCTTGATGTAAATGACCTTACCCATGTGATTAATTATGCTCTGCCCGATGAGCCTGAGACCTACACCCACCGCAGCGGTCGCACAGCCCGGGCTGGCAAAAAGGGCACTTGCGTGGCCCTGGTGCACGGTCGCGAACTGGGTCGGCTGCGCCGCATTGAAAAGGCTGTGGGGCGCCCCTTTGAACAGAAAGATTTGCCTACCCCCGATGAGGTGATCGAGAAACAGCTTTTTCATTATACCGACCGGGTAGCCCGGGCTGAAGTGAAAGAAGAGCAGTTGGCCCCCTTCATGCCGAAGTTAATCAAGCAGCTGGCCTGGCTTGAGCGCGAGCAGCTCATCAAACAAATGGTGTCTCTCGAGTTTAATCGAATACTTGCTTATTACGAGAAGGCCCCCGATTTAAACCAAGAAGCCGCCAAAGCCCCAGCCCGCAAGAAGCCACGCAAAAGCAAACAGCAGCACGCCCGCCTGTTTCTCAACGCCGGCAATAAGCAGAACATGTCACCCAAGAAACTCATGTCGCTGGTGAACCGCTTTTGTGAAACACCTAATATCGGCTTTGGCACCATTGAGGTGAAAAGAACCATCACTTTTTTTGAAGTAGAAAAGACCCATGCTAAAGAGGTACAAAAGAGCCTGCAGGGTAAATCAGTTGGTGGCATCAAGCTCGATGTGACGCCCGCTGAAGCAGAGAAAAAATCGAAGAGAAAGGGGTAGGTTAGCCGCTACTTCTGCCTGAACCTTTCGTTGGGCTCAGGGTAGGCTATATCGTTGCCGCTGGCTGTCATCGACGGTGGCTGCGCCGCTACGTTAATTTACATATTATAGCAGAAGCAAGAGTCATCAAACGAGATAGAGTCGCCCGTTTTGGTCTGGTTGTAGGTGGTGACATTGGTTTCGACTGCCGTTCTATTTTCTTCGCAGATTAGCAGATACCTGGGCGACTGGCCCTTAGGGGGGGCGGTTGTGTGTTTCTCTCTGACCAGGCAGGTCTTGGTGCTGCCGCTGCTCTTTACCGGTCTTGCCGTCTTTGGTTTTTGTTTTGCTCTTTGGCCCTTTAATAAATCACAAGCTGCTTTCTGTGCCTTTGTCATCAAATTCTCTTGCCACTTATTGCATTTCTCGATGGTGACTTTTACTTTTGCCTGACATTTTTTTTCTCTTTTTTTAAGTTGCCGCCGACAACGGGGCTTGCTGCGCGTACGAATGCATCGCATGTAGAGCCTTCTGGCTGAATTGCACGCTGGCGAGCCCTCGCTGTCAATGATCAACTGATTCTCTTGTGCTAATGCCCTGCCATGGCCATTGAAAATGCCCAGCACTGCCGCGAATAAAGTCACATAAAACGAATTTTTCAAAAGCATTGTCTTAGATGTACAAAGATTCCCCACTATTCAAGCTTATCGCCCAGGTTCAACCACTATTTGCTGCTTGAACCCACTCGCATGTTTTTTGAACCCTGAGGTGTTTGACGAAGAGTCTGGCTGTTCTTTTGTCTAGGCCGCAGTGCGGTAGGGTTTTTGCGAGTGCGGGGGTTAGGGGGAAGAGGGTGGTTAGGATGAGTGTGAGGGCAAATATAGAGCTTTGCATTATTCGAGGCATAGCTTGTTATCAGTTTTCACGGGTGTAATGGGCTTGTAAGTAACGGGACAAGGCCTACGGCCTCAGCCTTCGGCTGCCGAACCCGCAAATGCGATGGGTGTAGTTTGTTGATTGAGTCAAGGGCAGAGAGCCCAAGGGTTTGCGAGAGCTGTAGCTCTAGCTCTGCCGAAGGCAGTGCGGTAAGCAAACCTCAAGGGTCGGTTTTCTGTACAGGAAAACCGACCAGCCGCCGATCAGCCCAAAATAAAAGGGGGCATAAAGCCCCCTTTTTAAAATTTTCGGGATGGACAGGCCATTTTGCGAACCATGGTTATGAGGTTAGTCGGGTAAATTTAATGGCAGCCCATGTACAGGTGAGATACTTCGATCGAGTTAGGTTATTTGCAACACGCGATGTCAAAAGTCTGATTACACTGGGCATAAGAAGCAAAGCGCCCTGCTGCTGTACTGTAGACCGCTGAGTTACCTGTGGCATCAACAGTCCACCCATCACAATCAGAGGTAGTCGTTGAAGGCGCGTTGCTCTGGTTACCAATAAATGCACTAATCCATAGGTCTTGAGCAGGTATGGTAATGTTTTGTTGTCTGCTAATCGACATTTCATGAGCTGTACACATATGAGCTAAGGTTGATCCGCAGGCTGTTTCGCACTTTGCTTTGCCACCTGTATAACCGCCGACTTGGGCCCCGGTATAGATGCTGCCGGTTGTGCCGCAGTAGGTGCCAATTGGTATGCTTTCAAATAGTGAATTCAGTTTTGAAGCTGTTAGAGTCTCACCATCGCTGAAAGACGAGCTTAAGGTAAATGCCAGTATTGATGCCGTTCCCAGGGCAAGAACAAAGCCTATTCCCAGGCTGAAGCCGCTTATTAGTTTTTCTTTTATTAGTTTTTTCATTCATTTACCTCATGTTTTGAATCATCGCAGGGGGCTTAAAAAACTCAATTCGCTTTCAGTTTGCAATCACCAATTTTCGATTTTCCAATTACACACTTTTTTTTCTCATCTAGAATCTCATCACCGATGTTACTTTTTGAGCAACTGAACAGTAGAAAGCATAATAAAATAGAGTATAGTAGTTTCATCAGAATATAAAGCCAAGCCCCAGACCAAAATGTAATTCTTGTAGTTGCTGGCCCGTATAAAAGATTTGATCATAACTCGCATTGGTGGCAGCGTAGATGTCTGCTGTCAGCAGATATCTCACCTCAAACTGACCACGAATCATGAAGTCGGTTGAATTAAACGATCTTGTTTCTTTGCCTACTTTAAGCTGTGAGAATGCAGTACCACCCAGCGCGATAAAATGAAGCGCAAGCTTCTCATTGGCAAACAAGGGAATACCAAGGTTTAACCCACCCAAAACTGGTATAATACCCAGTTTGATCTCTACATTTGAATCACTGGTGTTGTGAAAATAATAGCCTGAGCTAGCGGCTGCAGAAAGGTAGCCATAGCGAAAACCGTAAAAGCGCATTTCAAAAGATAAGTGCCCACCTGCAGAGAGATCAAGTGCCTCATCTAATGTGCCAATGGGCATTGATGCATGGCCGATAGCAGTCAATTGAAACTGAATACCTTGCCGTTTCGCCTTTTGGTAAACGATGCGTTGCTTCATGGGGGGTAGTTTCTTTTTCATTTCACGAGCCATCTGTTTGGCAAGTTTTTCAATTGCATTGAATAGTTTTGTACCGATAGTGCTTTTCACCTGACGTGAAACCTTGACTCGCCCGGCGTGCACATCTACTGCTTTAGCCTGAATAAGCATGGTGTTTTTAATCGTTACATAGTTTCCGATGACCACCACATCGGCCTCAGCCTGTTTGCCTAGCTCAACCGCCACACTATCGCGATATAAGTCTTTGCGGGCTGCTTTCTTCTCTCTGATGACTCTTTCTGCTAAATCACGGCTGAGAATGTGAAACGAATTGGTTTTTTCAAGTGGCCCTACCATGCCTTCAGCGACGGTGTTGCTCAGATATGAATAAGTGGGATTATTCTGTTGGTTTACAAAATCAAGAATGAGTACACGTCTTTTGATTTTGGGTGCGGCATCTATACCCCCCCAACAAAAGACGATTAGCAGTATCACCTTTCCCCAAAGGCGCATGCGATAAAAAACAATCGCTGCTTACCCGTGTAAAGTGTCTTTTTTTATATCGAAATTATCAAGGCCCT
>CAZHLC010000381.1:0-4917 GCA_964532545.1 uncultured Leptospiraceae bacterium
CGCGCCATGGCACAGTGCTGGGTAGAATGCCTTTCTGAATATCAGCCGCAAAATCAAGTTCAAGCTGAAACTTTTCATCGTTATCGCGCAGCTCTTCAGTAGCTTTAATGAGCTTACTCTCGGCCTGCAGAGTCTGATTCCAGAAGTAATAACATACGAAGGCAATGGTCAGCATGGTTACAATTACTACAAGATGCCTGACCACAGAGGCCAGATCTTCTGGCACCGGGTATAGAGGTGGGTGATCAGCCAGGTACCAGTCAACCGCCACGAATACCAGCACCAGATGAAGTACCCCGAAGGTTATTAATACCGGGTACCTTTTGCGAAACACAAAGAAGGGCAGTGGCACCATACAGATCAGATAAATATAGTAGGCCGTGCCATGGCCAAGCATGGCTGCATTGACCCCGAGATAGATGGCGCCAATGGCAAAGGCGCTGGCCAGGCTGAGGCGACGCAGGCCCAGCACGTTTTTTAAAACAAAGGCCAGCCCGAGAAAAAAAAGATTAATCAGGGCTGGCAGGCCATAGAAAAAAAGATAATCAAAATACTTCTGCTGATTGATAGGCAGAAGGTAAAAGTACCAGACAACCAGCATGGCCAGAATGAGCAGCAGAGTGATCAGCATAAACAGTAGAATGATCTGGTTGCTTATTGTATTGGCTATACGTTCGCGTTCAACGACAATACGCTGGTTACCCCAGGTTGATAAGCTTTGCCATAACCTTTTCATGCTGCAAAAAGCCCCCCAGCCGGGGGCCAGTGATTAAAGTTCATCTTCAGCCAGAACAATCAGACAATCTTCTGTATGGGGGCTGATTAGAATATCTTTTTTCGGGTTTATGCGCACGCCAAAGTTATGTTCAATCGAGTTTTCGAGGCTTTTATGGCGATAGCCAATACATACCTCTTTTCGTTTCTGAGCCAGAAACATCAGGTCGGCGAAGCGAACCTCTTCGGGGTGGTCTTTAAAATAAAGGCTTACCGGCTTAAGATAGATTTCAGCACCCACATCTTGAAATAAATCATCATAGACGCCCAGAATGTTCTGGTTCTGGCCTACCTGGGCGACGATTTTTGAAACCATCTGATATGATATAATTGAGTCATTAACCCCGGTGCGGCTTACCAGCTCAAGGTTTTCAGAATTCATCACCTCAGAAATCAGCTGGGTATGCACCCGCCCACCGGTTTTTTCTTCGATTTGTTTGAAGAGCTGGTTAAGCAGCAGCAGAATGGTAATCGATTGAGAATCTACTTTCTCAGTGTCATCTTCGATTTTGTTCAGAATGATGACATTGTCATACTGGTGGGGTTTTAACTTTCGCAAAGCGGTCACGTTCAGAGGGTTAGCCTTGATAATGTTGATTTTATGACGGGGTTTACGCCGTTTAATCGCCCTGATCTCTGCCTGGGCCTCTCTGTCATCATCGCTGAGAACGATGTCAATCACCGAATTGGCCAGAATGTAGTGGGTGTACTGCTCAACAATAATGGGTGCCTTACTGTTCCACCCGATAATGAGCTCGCGCTCAATTCTTTTTTTCAGTTTGCGGTTGCCAGTCTCAATTTCACGGGGGTTGTACTCTGGTTGGCCCAGCAGCTTAATCGTGGTTTCATCTTCGGCGATGATCACCAGATCTTGACCGGGCTGCATTACATGATCAGCGGGCACATTCAGTTTCACACCGTTTTGATCACGTACCCCCATGGGTATACCATCGTGAAAAGAAAATTGCAGTGTGCCAAAGGCCTGGCCTTGCCAGTCTTCTCGATGAAAATAAATCTCTGAACCATGAAAACCAATGATGTCAGAGTAAACCACCGACAGGCCGGTTGAACGTGAGGTCTGCACAATCATTTTGGCGACGATGTCTTCAGCATCAACCATGGTAATCTTATCTGGTGAAAGGTTGATCATAACATCACGTTTGGTTTTATCAAAGATCTGGGCGACAATGTTGGCCTTGGTTTTATCGTCAGTTGAGGCCGCCACTACACCCAGAATGGTTTTCAGAACTTTTGAGTCAGAGATGATTTTGTCTTCTTCAGGGGCCGAATCATTGCAGTGGGGCAGAATGATGACTGCCTTGCTGTCGGTTACACCCACGCGGGCCAGGGCTTCAAGCGATGATGGCAGCCCGGTGCGGGTTATAATTTTTGTAGTGAGCCGATCGGGAATATGCACAGAGAAGTAGTCATCCATCTCTTCTTTGGGGGTTTCAGAAAGTACCACCACGGCCGCGCGCTTTTTAGATTCATTGGCCATGATCAACTCTCTGATGATTTCAGTAACCATCTCGCCCCAGCCCAGAATCAGAATGTGATCTTTTTCAATCACCCGGCTGCGGCCCTTTTTCAGGTCTTCGATTTTCATATCAAGCTGGGTGGTTATAAATGCAATAACAGCCGAGAAAAAGACCAGACCAAGCAGAATCGTAAAAATACCAACGAGCTTCAGATAAATTGACTTAGCGCTGTCGCCTTCGACAGCGCCTGGGTCGGTGATCTGTAAAAAAGAAACCCAGACATCTTCAGCTGTTTTGATTGTTTCACCGCTTTCTAAAACCAGGGCGTGAATACCCAGGCGCAATAAACTGGTGAGACCAAAGGCCACCAGAAACAGCACAATCAGGGCAAAGAAGATCGAGCTGGGGCCCGATGCCATAAAATTATCAAAGTGGTATTTAAACTTATCTTTCATGGGTATCTAGATGGCTTTTTTACCTTTAAGCTCAGAGATTTTTTCGTCAGAGTATCCTAAATCGCTGAGAACATCATGGGTATGCTCGCCGTGGCCCGGGGGGTGATGGCGGTAGGTGCAGGGGGTCTCTGAAAAATGATAGGGTGAACCAATCATGGTGATTTCACCGAGGCGGGGGTGCTGCATGGTGATTACCATACCACGCTCTTTCAACTGTTCGTTTTCAAAGGCCTCACCAATATCGTTCACCGGTGAGAGGCAGGTGTCGGCATTCATAAACAGATCACGCCAGTCGTCACGGTTGCGCGAGGCGAAGATCTGGGCTACTTTGGGTTTGAGTTTCGCCATGTTCTCGGCATTGATCTCAACCCCTTCAAGCAGGTCTTCTTTGTCTACCTGGCGTAGAAAGGTGCGAAAGAATCTTTCTTCAAGGGCGCCGAACATGATGAACTTACCATCTTTGCAGCGGTAAATATCATAGTTGGGCAGGCCACCCGAGAGCATCATGCGGCCGCGCTCGGGTGTTTCTTTCGAAGCGATATATTCACCCGAGTGCAGTGATAAAAAGCTGAAGGCGCCATCCATCATTGAGACATCGAGAAACTGCCCCTTGCCGGTTTTTTCGCGGGCATAAAGTGCTGCCAGCATTGAACTCAGTGCCACCTGGGTGCCACCGCCAATGTCGGCCACCTGAAAGCCCGGCAGTACCGGTGTCTCGGTGGTGCCGGTGATACCCAGCAGGCCCGAGTATGAAATATAATTACCGTCATGGCCAGCCAGGTTTACGTAGGGGCCGGTGGCGCCGTAGCCCGAGATGGCACAGTAGATCAAACGCGGAAATTTTTCTTTAAGCTGCTCATAACCACAGCCCAGCTTGTTCAGTGTGCCAGGCCTGAAACCCTCAAGCAAGATATCAGCATCTTTAAGCAGGTCGAAGAGAACTTCTCGACCCTCGGGGCGTTTCAGGTTGATGGTGATGGCTTTTTTGTTGCGGTTGATGGCCAGATACATACCTGTTTCGCTGTCGCCATCTTTTTCAACCTTCGCGCCCGAATAACGAATTAGGTCACTCTGGCGTGGGTTCTCAACCTTAATAACCTCTGCCCCCATGTCACCCAGGTACATCGAGCACAGTGGGCCGGGCAGCAGTAATGATAAGTCTACAACTTTGACTCCGTGTAATGGTCCGTTCATGGTCTTTGGGGCAATTAAAAGTTCGAACAGTCAAGCGTTTATCAGTGAACTACAGATTATAAAAAGAGGGAAAGTAAAATTTAAAAAATACTTGCAACGATCAAAAAGACAAATATTATGTCACATTTATAAAGAGATGCTTGCTCTAATTACATACATTCGGCTGGTTCTGTCAAGCTGGTTTGAGCAGGGCAGTCTGGTTGTGGTCTGGTTGAGGCTGTTTCGTTTAAAGCCGGCCGGGGCCGATGTATTAGATGGTCTCTATCTGTTTGCGGCTGAAGATGAAGGCCGTACTGAAGAACCCACACCCCGAAAACGCGAGAAAGAGAAAGAGAAGGGCCGGGTCGCTAAGTCGGCTGAGATACCCTCGTCGCTGGTGGCCCTGGGGGGCATAACTGTGCTCTTCTTTCTGGCCAGCTGGTTTCTTGGCGGCCTGGCCAACATTATGCGCAAGTACCTCGGTGGGTTTAACTCTCTGCCCGCCATCGGTGATGGTGAAATTACCCCCATGATGGTCTCGCTGGTACAAGATACCGGCTATCTGCTGGCACCCATATTTCTGATTGTGATGGTTATGGCCATCGTAGGCAATGTGGTGCAGGTGGGGCTGATGTTTACCCTCAAACCCCTGGCCTTCGATTTCAGCCGCATTAAGCTAGACCCAGCTTCAATTATACGTAAAATCTTTTTATCACGCCAGGTGGCTATTAACCTGATCAAGACTCTTCTCAAGGTTGGCTTTCTGGGGGTCATTGCCTACTTCATTATCGCCGAAGATTTTCTTCAGATCATGAGGGTCACCGACATGGGGGTGGCCGATTCACTGCAGACCATCGGTTATATCGCCTTTAAACTGGCCATTATCATGTCTATTGTGCTGCTGGTGATGTCGGTGCCCGATTACTTCTTTCAGCGTTATGAATTTACTGAAAGTATCAAGATGACCAAAGAAGAAGTAAAGCAAGAGATGAAAGAGACTGAAGGTGACCCTCTGGTAAAACAGCGGCAGCGCCAGC